>NZ_JAAKGQ010000139.1:0-234 GCF_011043515.1 Sphingobacterium sp. SGL-16
TTGTTGGGTAGAAAGCATCCTGATATCGGATCAAGCAGAATTCTTGGGGGGAGTGTTAAAAATTTCTTAGTTTAGCATCCTTAATACAGATATCCCTTGCAAGAAGCCGAACGTAAATTACTATCTCTATTGCTGCCCGAAGGGCTTTTGGAATACTTTCAGATTTTAGAAGTCGATCAAGTTGACAATCAACTCCATATTTATTTAGATGAGCTTAATATTGCTCCGACAGGT
>NZ_JAAKGQ010000140.1:0-225 GCF_011043515.1 Sphingobacterium sp. SGL-16
AGAAGGTGAGTTAGAAAATCATCTTTTAGAAAATAAGGCTTCGGGAGAATCAAATCGCAAGAATGGTAAAACCAAGAAAACAGTTAGAAGCTTACAATCAGGAAGCTTTGAACTTGAAAGCGGTCGGGATCGTAATGGCACCTTTGAACCAAAAATAGTAGCTAAACGCCAACTTATTATTACCGAAGAATTAGAAGATAATGTTATCTCTATGTATGCTCGAGG
>NZ_JAAKGQ010000141.1:0-224 GCF_011043515.1 Sphingobacterium sp. SGL-16
TGTATAGCATTGATGATACCATGAAGGATCGTATGCCCAAAAAGAATACTACGGATGAAATAGAAAAAGAAATACAATATTGTAAAGAACTAGAAAAATTGATTGAAGCAGATCAGTCCCTAAGCTATGTTCCTGTTGTTAAAGAGAAATTAAATTTGCTGAAAGAAACGGTACAAGATACAGATGAGGCCTATCGTCATACGATTTCCAAAGATACAGATGCC
>NZ_JAAKGQ010000142.1:0-218 GCF_011043515.1 Sphingobacterium sp. SGL-16
GCATTTTCATTGAGAAACATTCACAAAAAACTCCGCTACTATGTCTAAAAAAAGTATTACATCAGCACAAATCGTTTAAAACACTACTTAAAGTGTCATTTAATCTTCGTTTGCAAGTATCGTAAAAAGTTACTTGTCGGTCAGTTAAAAGATAATATACGTTCTTTTCTCTTAAACATTACTTCTAATTCAGATTTTGAAATTGAAGTGTTTGAATC
>NZ_JAAKGQ010000143.1:0-214 GCF_011043515.1 Sphingobacterium sp. SGL-16
CCGGCGGTAAATCTCTGGCCTGACGCACAGAAATCGAATTAGGCCGTTGGATGTGGGTGAGTCTGCATAACAAGACAAAGCCCTAAACTATCCGAAACATTCCGCGGTAGATTCGACAGGTATATGGAGAGAAAGTTCACGTTCTTACCCTGGGAGATCTGTCACACTGTTGCCGGCTGGAGGAGCGACTCCCTAAGGAACAAAATTTTGTAGT
>NZ_JAAKGQ010000144.1:0-211 GCF_011043515.1 Sphingobacterium sp. SGL-16
TCACCAAATTTAAGGTGGAGTTGTTGCATTGTCAAGCCCCAATTACGAATTGGCATAGTCCATTTTTTGCTTATGTTTTGTATTGCCAGATAAATTAACTTTAATAACGCTTGATCTGAAGTAAACGCTCCTTTTGTTTTAGTCACTTTCCTAATTTGACGGTGCATGGCTTCAATAGCATTTGTTGTATATATAGCTCTTCTTATTTCTG
>NZ_JAAKGQ010000015.1:0-75860 GCF_011043515.1 Sphingobacterium sp. SGL-16
TTAAAAATATTATAAAGTAAAAGATTAACCTCTACTGTTGTAGTTAGGCGCTTCTTTCGTGATTTGAATATTGTGTGGGTGCGATTCTCTCAAACCTGCACCAGTAATACGTACAAATTGAGCTTCTTTTAATTTTTCAATGCTTGCCGCGCCACAATAACCCATTGACGCTCTCAAACCACCAATATATTGGTAAACAACTTCAGCCAATGTTCCTTTGTATGGTACACGGCCAACAATACCTTCAGGTACTAATTTTTTGATATCTGCTTCTACATCTTGGAAATAACGGTCTTTTGAACCTTTTTCCATAGCTTCTACAGACCCCATACCACGATAAGATTTGAATTTACGACCTTCTAATAAGATGGTTTCGCCTGGAGCTTCTTCAACCCCCGCGAACAATGAACCAGCCATAATTGTATCCGCACCAGCTGCAATTGCTTTCGCAATATCACCAGTTTGTTTGATACCACCATCCGCGATCAAAGGAACTCCCGTACCTTTTAATGCTTTAGCCACTTCATATACGGCGTACAACTGAGGAACACCTACCCCTGCAATAATACGAGTTGTACAAATCGAACCCGGACCAATACCGACTTTAACACCATCTGCACCTGCATCTGCTAATGCTTTTGCGGCAGCTCCTGTAGCAATATTACCCACAATTACTTGTAATTCTGGATATTTAGCTTTTACCTCTTTTAATTTATTGATTACACCTAATGAGTGACCATGTGCAGTGTCAATGGTAACGACATCCACACCTGCAGCCACCAAAGCATCTACACGATCAATAGTATCAGCTGTAACACCTACAGCAGCACCTACTAAAAGACGACCATGTCCATCTTTAGCCGCATTAGGATAATGTTTATATTTTTGAATGTCTTTAAAAGTAATAAGTCCTTTTAGTACATTATTACCGTCTACAACTGGTAATTTTTCAATTTTATAATTTTGAAGGATTTCTTCAGCTTTCACTAAGTCTGTTCCTATTGGAGCTACAACAAGATTATCTTTAGTCATTAATTCCTTAATAGGCTTAGTCATATCTTTTTGGAAACGCAAATCACGATTTGTGACGATACCTACCAATTTACCTGCGCCATCAATAACTGGAATACCTCCTATTTTGTGCTCTTTCATAATACTGAAAGCATCACCAACAGTCGCATTCTCTAATAAAGTAACAGGATCTTGAATCATACCGCTTTCCGAACGTTTTACTTTACGTACTTCAGCAGCTTGTTGTTCGATCGTCATATTCTTGTGCAACATACCGATACCACCTGCTTGTGCTATAGCAATAGCCAAATCAGATTCAGTAACAGTATCCATTGCAGCTGATACTAAAGGAATATTTAATTTGATTTTGCGCGTTAGATAAGTACTAGTATCTACGTCTCTAGGTAATATTTCTGAATAAGCTGGTATTAATAATACATCGTCATAAGTAAGACCTTCAGCTACGAATTTTTGTGGATCTAATTGCATGGCAAATACCTTTCTTGGGTTTTCTATTTGCCGGACAAAGATACAAAATAATTTAATAATTACTAATAAAAAATACTTATCTATCCTTACAACATTATAATTTAATTTTCAAATGACATGAATTTAAGAGAAGGATAATAAGTACAAAAAATTAAAATCCCATTTTTAATATTAACCTATTCGTAGTTTTCAAATACTTTGGCAACATATTTGCTTTATCACAATAAAAATTAAACACTGAACTCAGGATTGACCTCAAGTTCGTTCTTAAAAACAAATTATAGATTATGAAAAAAGTATTTTTATCTTTAATTGCAGTGGGTGCCTTGACTTTCGGAGCTAATGAAGCAAAAGCACAAACTCCTTTCAAATCAGCACTAGGTATTGTATTCGATGGTAATGATGGTGCTAACGTAGGTATCCAATACAAAACAGCTTTAAATGGTCCACAAGCATTGCAATTGCAAGCAGCATTTGGTGATCATTGGGTAACTTTAGGTGGTGACTGGCAATACGAAAGACCTATCAATGGAGCTGATGGTTTACACTGGTACGCGGGTGTTGGTGCACAAGTAAATATCTGGACAGGAAAAGGTGATAGCGATACTGGTTTTGGATTAAGACCTCAAATTGGTTTAGAATACAAAATCCCTACAATTCCATTTGCTATGCACTTAGATTATAAACCTTATTTAAGATTAAACAATGATGCACATTTCCATGGAGATGGCTTTACATTTGGTATTAAATACGTTCTTAGATAAGAAATAAGCTAAAAAAGGGAATCAAATGGTTCCCTTTAATATTTTTTTTCTTTCCTGTAACTATATAATCCTTATATAGTTAATCTCTTCATTCCTTTGTTTTCTTTCTGTATTTTTTTTATACCTTTGCGAATCTTGGTAAATATTTTTATCATTACATCGTAATAAAAACATAAACTATATCAAATTAATAGACGAATAAGAAAATGCAGAGCAAAGGGCTGATTAAATTTTTGGTAGCCGTATTGACAGTAGCCTGTCTCTACGCGTTATCATTTACATTTGTTACTAGGAAAGTAGAGCGAGATGCTGAAGCTTACGCAGGTGGCGACATTGCCAAAGAAAAAGCGTATTTGGATTCTATCGCTGGAGAAGTAGTGTATAATTTAGGCGTAGCTAAATTTACCTACAGAGAATGTAAAGCACAAGAGTTGCCTTTGGGTCTTGACCTTAAAGGCGGTATGAACGTAACAATGGAAATTTCATTGGATGAGTTGATTCGTAACTTAGCGAACAATCCTAAAGATGAAAAATTCAACAATGCGTTAACTACAGCAATTCAAAAAAGTAAATCAACTAATACTTCTATTGTTGATCTATTTATAAACGAATATAAAGCAAGTGGTGCTTCTGCAACATTAGCTTCATTCTTTGCTACTAAAGATAATTCAAACTTTATTTCTAACAACAGCTCAGAAGCTGACGTAAAGAAATTCTTACAAGTAGAAGCAGATAATGCTATCCAAAATTCATTTAAAGTATTACGTACACGTATTGACAAATTTGGTGTAGCATCTCCAAATATTCAAATTCAACAAGGAACTAACCGTATCTTAATCGAATTACCAGGCGTAAACGACGCGGATCGTGTTCGTAAATTGTTACAAGGATCTGCTAAGCTAGAATTCTACGAAACTCATGACAACGGTCAGATTTATCCTCTTTTAGATAATATCAATAGAACTTTAGCTTCTTCATTAAAATCTACTGAGAATACAGTAGCTAAAGCTGATACAGCAACATCGGATACGACTAAGAAAGAAAATTTATTAGCGAACTTAGGTGGTAACAAAGCTGCTAAAACAGATTCATCTGCTGCAGTAGCAAACATGGCTGCTCAAAATCCATTATTCAGCGTGTTGATGCCATCGATTTACCAAACTCCTGATGGTCAACAACAGTTAGCTCCAGGTGCACAAGTAGGTATCGCTGCTTTGAAAGATACAGCTAAAGTAAACGCTTATTTTGAAAGACCTGAAATCAAAGCGTTAATCCCTGCTAACGTAAAATTATTGTGGGCAGTAAAACCTGAGCAAAGTGCTAACTTATTATCGTTATATGCTATCAAAGTTGGCGCTGGAGAGACAGGTTCAGTATTATCTGGAGATGTAATTACAGATGCCAGAGATGAGTTTGATCCTCAAACTAACTCTCCTGTAGTAAGTATGAAAATGAACTCATATGGTGCTAAAGAATGGAGAAGAGTTACGGCTAAAGCATCTCAAAAGAAAGAAGCTATCGCTATCGTATTAGATAATGTAGTATACTCTGCCCCTACTGTACAATCAGAAATCGCAGGTGGTAACTCATCAATTTCGGGTAACTTCACTATTGAAGATACAAAAGACTTAGCTAACGTATTAAAATCAGGACGTCTTCCGACTACTGCTAAAATCGTTGAAGAAGCTATCGTAGGACCTTCTTTAGGTCAAGCGGCTATCGACGCTGGTTTGAATTCATCATTAATCGCTGTTGTAGTTGTAATGTTGTTCATGGTAGCGTACTACAACAAAGCGGGGTGGGCTGCAAACATTGCCGTTATATTCAACGTATTTTTCTTATTAGGAATCTTAGCATCCTTGAATGCGGTATTGACTCTCCCTGGTATTGCAGGTATCGTTTTGACAATGGGTACAGCCGTAGATGCTAACGTACTTATTAACGAACGTATTCGTGAAGAAATCCGTGGAGGTAAAAGTATTCGTCAAGCTATTGCAGATGGTTACAAGTACGCTTTACCATCTATCTTAGATGGTCAGATTACGACTTTCTTAGTAGGTGTGGTATTATTCTTCTTCGGATCAGGACCTATCTTAGGTTTCGCTACTACCTTGATGGTTGGTATTATTACATCATTATTTACATCAATCTTTATCTCGCGTTTGATTTTCGAATTCATGTTAGAGCGTGATATGAAGATCAATGTTTCTTTCCCTTGGTCTGCAAACACTTTATTGGGTGCGAATTTCCAATTCATCAAAAAACGTAAAATATTCTATACTATTTCATTAATTGCTGTTGCTATTTCATTTATATCAATCTTCACTAAAGGGTTTAGTTTAGGTGTTGACTTCCAAGGAGGTCGTACATATACTGTACGTTATGAGCAACCAGTAAATTTGGAAGAAGTTCGTAAAAACTTAGATGAAGTCTTTCAATCTACGACAGAAGTAAAAACTTTTGGTAGTGCAAATCAAGTTCGTGTAACAACGACTTACCATATCCAAGAAACTTCGGATGAAGCAGATGCTGAAGTATTAGCGAAATTGAATTCTGGATTAGAAAAAGTTTCAGGTAATAAATACGAAATCTTATCTTCTCAAAAAGTTGGTCCTTCTATCGCTTCAGATATTACTGATAGAGCGGCTTGGTCAGCAATTATCTCTATATTAATTATTGCTGTTTATATTTTTGTACGTTTCCACAAATGGCAATATTCAGTAGGTGCTGCTGTTGCAACTATTCACGATGGTATTATCTTGTTAGGTTTATTCTCTTTATTAGATGGAATAGTACCTTTCTCATTAGATATAGACCAACACTTTGTAGCTGCATTCTTAACGGTATTGGGCTACTCTGTAAATGACACCGTGGTTGTATTTGACCGTATCCGTGAGGATATCAGCAAAGCTGTAGGATCAAATAAGAGCTTTGGTGAAATCGTAAACCATGCAATCAATACTACGTTATCACGTACGATCATTACATCTTTAACAATTATCTTCGTATTAGTGGTGTTGTTTATTTTCGGTGGTGAGGTAATCAGAGGATTTGCGTTTGCAATCTTAGTAGGTATCGTAGTTGGTACTTATTCATCTATTATCTTGGCTTCACCTGTTGTTTACGATTTAGGTAAAAACAACAACAGTATATCTAAACCAAAAGCTGTAGAACCAAAAGTTGTTACTCCATAATTTTAACAACTTCAAAAATAAAACTAAGGGCTATCCATTTGGATAGCCTTTTTCGTTTATCACAAATTCATCATAAATAGATAGTTTTCCTGAAGACCGTGTTATTTTTTATAGATTTGTGTAAAGAACTATTTATATGAAAAAAATGATGATCTCAACTCTAATATTAAGTACTATTCTTGGATTTTCGAGTTGTTCTAATTCTACTAACAATACGAATACAGCTACTGAAGTAGAAAATCATGAAGGCCATGATCACAGTGGACACGATCATAGCACACACAGTCCTGAAGCCACTACAGCAGAAGCGCAACAACAGACAGTAGAGGAATTATCTCAAAAAGCCCCAGCTCCTGTCTTGCCAGAATTCACCTTCTATAAAGTAAAATCAGGCATCAGCTATACACAGCAGGACATTCCAAAGGGCAAAAAATCAGCTTTCATATTATTCGATCCAAGCTGTGGCCATTGTCAATTGGAAGCAGGACAAATCGCTAAAAATTACGCCAAGCTTAAAAATATAAATATCTATTTCGTTTCGATGAATGATCCAGCATTGATGGCAAATTTCTTAGAAACTTTTGGAAAAGAATTGGTTGGCAAGCCAAATGTTGAAGTGTTATACGACAAAAACCAAGATTTCATCCAAAAAATTCACGTTCCTAAGCAATTCCCAGCTAACTATGTTTACACAGCTGAAGGAAAATTACAGTCTTATTGGGATGGTGATCGCAAAATCGAAGAAATCATAAAAGAATACACAAAATAAAATCAATGAAAATAGCAATAAATGGTTTTGGTCGAATTGGAAGACACACGCTTCGCAATTTGCTAAAGCGAAATTTAGAAAATATTGATGTCGTTGCTATTAATGATTTAACAAGTACATCTACCTTAGCTCATCTATTCAAGTATGATTCAGTGCATGGGCCTTTCGAAGGGAAAGTGACCTTTGATGAAAAATACCTGTATATTAATGAGCATAAAATTTTAGTGCCCCAGGAGAAAAATCCTGCGGATCTACCTTGGGGAAATTTGAATATTGATGTTGTTGTAGAGTCCACCGGGCATTTTACAACAAAAGAAAAAGCATCACAACATTTGGAGGCTGGAGCTAAACAAGTCATAATTTCAGCACCATCTCCAGATAAGGAAGTACCAACAGTCGTATTAGGCATTAATGACCAAGATTTCGATTGGAATACTCCCCTATTTTCAAATGCTTCTTGTACAACCAACAATGTAGCACCTTTAGTAAAGATTTTAGATGAAAACTGGGTTATCAATGACGGCTATATTACGACGGTTCACTCCATGACAGGTGATCAGAATTTACATGATGCTCCTCACCGTGATTTGCGTAGAGCACGTGCTGCATCTTCTTCTATCATTCCTACGACTACAGGAGCTGCTAAAGCTATTACCAATGTATTTCCGCATTTAGAAGGTAAATTAGGTGGAGCAGGTATCCGAGTACCGGTTTTGAATGGTTCTTTGACGGATTTTACCTGTACATTGAGTAAAGAAACTACGGTAGAAGAAATCAACAAAAAATTCAAAGTTGCTGCTGCGAACGAACTAAAACAGGTACTTTATTATACAGAAGACCCCATAGTTTCTGTGGATATTATTAACAATCCATATTCTTGTGTCTTTGATGCGCAGTTAACATCTATTGTAGGTGGTTTGGTAAAAGTAGTGGGTTGGTACGATAATGAATTTGGATATTCTAACCGTCTTGTGGATATTTTAGAGAAATTAAGCAAAAGATGATACGTTTTATTTCTGCAGAGCAAACACTCCCTTTGCGCTCTTTAGTCTTACGAAACGGATTTCCAGAGGCAGAATGTATGTTTGATCATGATACATTACCCACAACCTTCCATCTAGGATATTATAACGAAGAAATTGAGTTAACTTGCATCTTAACTTGTATGAAGGAAAATCACGGTAAACTTCCGAAAGATGCTTATCGTCTTCGTGGAATGGCTACACATCCCGATCATAGACGCAAAGGCTATGCTGCTGAATTGCTGAATGCTTGTATCTCACATCTTCAAAATCAATTGGGTATAGCATACCTATGGTTCAATGCACGCACAATAGCATTTCCTTTCTATGAAGCTTTAGGATTCGAATTTATGTCCGATGAGTTTGATATTCCAGGCATCGGTCCTCATCGTGAAATGTTTAAATATATTGGATAAACAAAAAAGTCATTTCATTGGAAATGACTTTTTTGTTTACATCTCCCCTTCCACGCCTAAGCCGAATAAAGCGAAATCATATTTTACAGGATCCGATTCATCCAATTGATACAAATTTTCCGATAATTCAACAGCAGCCTTCCATTGCAATTTCTCCAATGTTATTAAATGGAATTTACGTGCTACACGCTCTACATGTACATCACAAGGACATATCAATTGGGATGGCGCAATTCTATTCCATATTCCAAAATCTACGCCCTTATCATCCTGGCGAACCATCCAGCGCAAAAACATATTTAATCGCTTACATGTGGACTTTTGAGCAGGTGAACTCACATGTTTTCTCGTCCGTAATGGAAAATCTGGTAGCGAAAAGAAATAGAGTTTGAATTCATTTAAAGACTTTTCTATCGAAATTTCTGATGGTTTCAAATTTTCCTGCCCTATTAGAAAAGCGTCTTCCAAGGAATCAAAACGGCTGTAGTGATAACGAAAGAATTCTACAAAATAAAGCAGATCCGTATCATTGAACGTACGATGTTTAAAGCCCAACAAAGATCTCAAATCTTCCTCCTTGTGATTCATAATAAAATCATATGGACTTCCGCCCATTCGCTCGATCAACTCCTTACACTTATTAATAATGGTTTTTCGTTGTCCCCAAGCTAATATCGATGCGATAAAGCCCATAATTTCTATATCCTGCTTTTTAGTAAAAAGATGCGGGATACAAATCGGATCATTGGGTATAAAATTCGGTTGATTATATTCCTCAACCTTGCTATCCAAAAATTCTTTAAGATTAAAATCTGACATTTTATTTTACTAAAGCCACTTCAAATATATGTCCATTTCGCTGACCATGCTCTTGATTTCGCATTTGTAACTGACCTTCATAGCAAAGTTGCTTTAATCGTTCTATTAAAAAATAATCACCTATTCCATTAGAATTATATCCATTATACATATTACCAATGGTTAATCCAATTACTTTGAAGGAAAACTGAAATTCAGGAGTACAATGCGTTATTAATATATCATCAAAATATGTAATATTTGATTCTTCTATCTCATTTTGATTATTTAAAATTCTCAAATTGGAGTTGTTTCTTAAATACTTCTCCCAACTTTTTTCAAAAAATAGCTTTTCATTATTAGTTATTAATCTAAAATATTGTTTTGCAAGCTGTATGTTTTCCGATGTACAGACATACAATGAAAACAATTTTGCATCATATCCATTATGGTTATTAAAAGAAATATTTTCCCAATCGACTGTGTAAATAGAGATTTTTTTATCCTTCAAAAAATTTAATGTAGCTGCTTTCCATATGTATTCATTACCATCATCACCTAGCCACATATAAACAGTATCTAATGAAGTTATCTCACTTAGTTTGTCAGCGAGTTCCTTGCTTTTTATCTCTCTGTGATAGTAAGAATCAGGTTCTTGAAAAAATTCTTCAAACCAATTAATACGTTCATTAATTCCTTTTAATGTCTTTAAATCATACAAAGGACCTAATACTAATGTATCTAATAAAGTAATTAATTTAATATTCTCATTTGATAAATCAATAACATCGCTTATCATTAAATTATTTAATGAATTTTCGCCATAAACGATATGATATTCTTTTACCATATTATTAGTTTAAAAGGTTACAGGGGAGGAATGCTTAAAACTATATTTTAATTCCTTAATAATAAGACTTCCATCAACTATTTTTTGGAAAGAATTCTCAGAATTGAATGATAAGGGTAAGTCAAAACCATATTTTTTAGCGGATGCTAAAATTACATCCCTTTTAGAAGGATGTTCTGGTGCTACAAGGTTATAAATTGGATAATGTAGATGTGAGTCAAATCCCTTTGTGATTAACGCCACTACATCATCTACGTGAATAAAATTCGCCGGTTGATCGCCTGTCATACAGATACGATTAGCAAAATACTTGGCAAAAATTCTATTCTTTCCAAATAATCCTCCAAGACGGTAAATATGAGAATTTGTCAACTCTACCTTTTGCTCTGCGACTAACAACCTCTCATTCAAATCTTCAGTATAGTCTTCTGTGAAAACACCATCCTGATCCGGATAGATCCCTATAGAGCTCAAATAGATTTGCTTTCGAAATTTTAGGTTATCGATGTATTGTCGAACATGTTCAAAACGATTAGATATTTCATCTACAGAATTCTTAGAACTGGCAGGAACACTGTTTAAAATATAATCAAAGGTAGTGGGGAATTCAGAATTAGAATCTTTCAAATCAAAATTAACTACCGCAACATGCAAACCTAATGCAGAAAGGTAATTCTTCTTCTCCTGCGAAGTACATGTAGCGAAGACTTGCCAACCTTTCTCGACATAATATTTTGCCACCTCTTTTCCTACCCAACCACAACCTAAAATCAATATTTTCATCTAGCTAATTTAAACAAAAAGAGCAAAGAAATAATCTTTGCTCTCCGGATATGAAATTTTGAATTTTTATTTAATAAAAATTAATATGCTTTTGCGAATAATACTCTGCCTTTCGAAGGCTTACCTGTAAAGATACAAACGCCATCTTCCACTGCGAAGTCTAAAGGAATACAACGTGTAGTAGCTTTGGTCTCTTCTTTCACACGTTTCTCTGTTTCAGGTGTTCCATCCCAATGACAAGAAACAAAACCACCTTTATTTTCTAATACATCTTTAAATTCTTCGTAAGAATTTACTTCTGTAATGTGAGAATCACGGAAATTTAACGCTTTTTGGAAGATATTATCTTGGATTTGATCCAACAAGGTAACGATATAATTACCTAAACCTTCTTGTGAAACAGTTTCTTTAGTTTGTGTATCACGACGCGCTAATTCTACGGTACCATTTTGCATATCACGTGCACCAATCGCAACGCGCAAAGGAACACCTTTCAATTCCCATTCCGCGAATTTGAAACCTGGACGTTGTGTATCGCGGTCATCGTATTTCACAGAAATACCTTGCGCTTTCAACTCTGCATTTAAATTATCTACAAAAGCATCTATGTTTGCTTTTTCTTCTGCTGTTTTGAAAATCGGTACGATTACAACTTGAATTGGAGCTAATTTTGGAGGTAATACCAAACCTTGGTCATCCGAGTGCGCCATAATCAATGCACCCATCAAACGCGTAGAAACGCCCCAAGAGGTAGCCCATACGTACTCTTGCTTTCCTTCTTTCGATGTAAATTTCACATCAAAAGCTTTAGCAAAATTTTGACCTAAGAAGTGAGAAGTACCAGCTTGCAATGCTTTACCATCTTGCATTAGCGCTTCGATAGTGTATGTATCCAATGCACCTGCAAAACGTTCTGATTCCGTTTTACTACCACGAATAACTGGAACAGCTAATGTTTTCTCCGCAAATTCAGCATACACTTCCAACATTTGTTGTGCTTCAGCAACAGCTTCTTCCGAAGTCGCATGCGCTGTATGCCCCTCTTGCCACAAGAATTCAGCCGTACGCAAGAATAAACGAGTACGCATTTCCCAACGTACCACATTCGCCCATTGGTTTACCAAAATAGGAAGATCGCGGTATGATTCAATCCAGCCTCTGTATGTATTCCAAATAATAGTTTCGGAAGTAGGACGAACGATTAATTCTTCTTCCAATTTCGCTTCTTCATCTACGATAATATTTCCATTACCATCATTTTTTAAACGATAATGTGTCACTACCGCACATTCCGTAGCAAAACCTTCTACGTGAGAAGCTTCTTTGGAGAAAAATGATTTAGGAATAAACAAGGGAAAATATGCATTGCTATGTCCTGTTTCTTTGAACCGCTTATCCAAAATAGCTTGCATACGCTCCCAAATAGCATAACCATAAGGTTTTATCACCATACAACCTCTGACTGCAGAATACTCCGCCAAATCCGCCTTGATAACCAGATCATTATACCATTGTGAATAATCTTCACTACGACTTGTTATTCCTTTACTCATTGCTTAAACTATATCTTATAAATCGGAAAATATATGTTAAAAAAGCACATATTCTCGCGCTGTAAAAATTTATTTATATTTTTGATTAGAGGTATTAAACCTTTGTTAAAATTCGCGTCTAAGATAATAAAAAGACGTTGGATTATCTACAACAACTAGCGATAAAGATATTATGAAAGCGAATAGAATAGTATTAGGTGGTTTAGCATTGACAATAGCCGTGGCTATTAGTTCATGTTCAACAAGTAAGCAAATCGCTTACAAAGATGACATGTACAATAATCGTCAGGCTAATGTTGATCAACCTTATCAAAGTCCAGATTATTACTATACGGACGAACAATATACAGAACAAAATAATGATTATTATGCCGATGAATATTCTGATGAAGAATATTATGAGGATGGATATGAAGATCTAGAATACGCTAATCGTATCAATAGATTTTATTATTCTTCTCCAGGTATGACATATTATGATCCATTCTTTGATCCATGGTTTGGCTATGGTTATGGTGGAATGGGTTTGGGATGGTCTAATTGGGGCTGGGGTTCTAATTGGTCACTAGGGTTTGGATGGGGCTATCCATACGGACGTTTCGGTTATAACTTTGGATGGGGAAATCCTTACTATTCATACGGTTGGGGCTGGGGTAATCCATATTATTATGGTTCGTATTGGGGATATAACTCTTATTACAATCATTGGGGACATCCTTATTACGGATATAGTAATGTAGGTTATGGAAATGGTTATAGAGTTCGCCCTACTTATACGTCTGTTCGCTCGACAAATCGTGGCTCATACGATTCAAGGGTTAATAATCGATCAACTAACAGAGCTACAGCAGGAACATCCTCTCGCAGTGTAAGCAGAGATGCAAGCGGACGCATAGTGACAGGTTCAAGAGTATCTTCTAGAAATACTGAAGGTTCATCACGTACTAGCACTACACGCAGAGAAAATGGTACTGTACAAAGAGGAACATCTTCACGTAGCGTATCAGAAAGATCATCTAGTACTACTGAAAGAGGAACTATACAAAGAGGTACTTCTTCACGCAGTGTAACTCCAGATAGAAATTCTAATTCGGGTAATTCTAGAGGTACTACTATCCAGAGAGGAACTTCAAGTGAAAGAGGAACAACTACAACATATCCTTCTACTAGATCTACTACTACAGACCGTTCGTCGAGATCATCATCGGATAACACGAATAGATCTACAACAACAAATAGAAGTGTTAGAGAAAGTTCAAGTTCATCTTCTAGCAGTAGCAGAGGAAGTTCATATACACCATCGAGCTCTTCTTCTTCATCTTCTTCTGTAGGAAGTTCTTCAAGAAGTTCTTCTTCATCAGTAGGTAGCAGTTCTTCAGGTTCTTCATCAAGAAGCTCGTCTTCTGGATCAAGTTCATCGGGCTCAAGCTCGCGTTCTTCAAGAAGATAACATTAATAAAAATATTTGCCAGCTCTTATGAGCTGGCATTTCTTTAACCTTATTTTGACTAATAATCTCATGAATATTAAAAAAATTATACTTTCTGTTTTTGTGTCTAGCGCTTTTTGGGGATATGCTCAAGCGCAATCCGTAGACGATGCTGTTTCTTTTTCTAAAGATGATAATCCAGCTTCAGCCAGAATCAAAGGTATGGGAAATGTACAAACTTCTCTAGGAGGTGATATTACTGCGGTAAATGGTAATCCTGCAGGTCTTGGATTTTTCAGCCGCTCTGATATAAGCATTACTTTTGACTATTTACAGAACAGCAATAAGGCCGATTTCTTTGGCACTAATTCTAATAGTAATAAAGGAAATTTTGGCGTTTCGCAAGCTGGTGTAGTTTTTAATTTTCCCAATAGAAATCAGATAGCGGGGTATGCAGGCTGGCAAAATTTTAATATGGGAATCAGCTACAATAAAAAGCAGAATTTCAATAATTCAATTATTTACAATGGAATAAATAATGAAACATCCTATGTAAATAATCTTACAGACATCATGGCTGAAGATAAAGGCTTTGAAAATGATTTTTATAATAGTTATCTTGTTGAAAAATTTGCTAATCCAGCAGATGGATACTTCCCTTTAGCAGAAGAAGGCTATGATAAAGATCAAGTTAATGATTTATTAACAAAAGGTTACCATAGTAATACTGCTCTCGCTTTTGGTGCAAACTATAATAATAAATTCTATATCGGAGGTACTTTAGGTTTGTCATTCTTTAAATATGAAAAGAGTAAGATATTTGAAGAAAATGGTTTGACAAAACTTGCAGTAGATGTAGCAAAGGACAACCCAAATTCTGATTTCGCTAACCCGACCTCTGCTGATTATATAAAGTTTGGAGATAAAAGCTATCAACTAATAGATGATTATTCTCAAATTAGTGAAGGTTCAGGTGTTGACTTTAAATTAGGTATGATCTACAAGCCTGCTACCGATTGGAATATTGGCTTAACAATCACCACTCCTACGTTGTTAAGCATCAGCGAAACTACTGACGCCTTTACTGATGTTAGTTTTTTTCCTGATATGGGATCTAATAATTCATTTCACACTTATGAGTCAAAATTGTACTCAAGTGATCAAGATTATAACTTAACTACGCCTTGGAAATTCGCATTAGGCGCTACTAAATTCTTTAATCGAGGATTATTTAGTGCAGAAATGGAATATATAACCTACAATACTACACGATACAGTAATCCTTCAAGATTTAACTCATTCCAAAATATGAATGATATTATCAAGGATGAGCTGCAAGGTGCAGTGAATGTTCGTTTAGGAGGTGAATATTTGATTAATAATATTATCAGTGGACGTGCAGGATTCAACTTTATAGGCAATCCTTACAAATATGCTGAAGAAACTAATGTTAGTGGTAGTGTTGGTCTAGGTTTCAAATTGACGAACACCTTATATGCTGATATAGCTATTGTACATCAAGTTAATTCTTACAGCGCTGCACCTTATGTGTTAAGTGATTTTTGGTACGATAGAGGAAGTTTTGAACCAATCGCAGATTTAAAACTTCAACGCACAAATGCATTGTTTACTATTGGAGCTAAGTTTTAGATAATTTTCAATTTATATCAACGAATAGCGGAGTATTTACTTCGCTATTTTTATTTGGGTTCCTTTGATTCATCCATTAATTATCCTGCATACTTTTAGTAATCTTCTGAATATTCAGGCTATTCGCCATAGCGGAAAAAATACGATGATAAGTTCCTTTTTGATCGTATAAATCATCGTGTGTTCCGTCTTCCACTACCCTACCTTTTTCCATCACAATAATATGAGAAGCGTCAATTATTTGGGAAATGGAATGAGATACGATTACTACTGTACGCCCGACTTTGATCGCATCTAGACTATTTTTAATTTGCTCTGTCGCTATAGCATCCAAATTGGCCGTGGGTTCATCCAAAAATATAATCGGAGGATTTTTCAAAAACATTCTGGCTATTGCAATACGCTGTTGCTGTCCTCCGGATAATAAATGAGCTTCGGAATCATATCCTTTTGGCAATTCCATTATCTGTTCATGGATATACGCTTTCTTCGCAGCTTCCATCACATCTTCAAGGGATGCTGTAATCTTTCCATAGCGGATATTATCCGCAATAGTTCCTTTGAAAATGTGGTTTTTCTGAAGGACCAAGCCAATATTCTCGCGCAAAAATTTTGTATCGTATTCTTTTAAATTCACTCCATCTAAAAAAATATCGCCCGATGTAGGATAGTAAAACTTATCCAAAACATTAATAACGGTACTTTTGCCCGCTCCGCTCAAGCCAACTAAAGCCGTAATCTCATTAGGTTCTATACGCATTGATACATTGTACAAGGCTGGTGTTCCATTGGGATATTCAAAATCTACATGACGCATTTCGATAGCACCAGTAATTTTTGTTGGTCTATAATATCCTGTTAATTCTTTTTGATCGTCAGCCTTTAAAATTTCAAAAAAGCTTTCTGAATATATCAAAGCATCATTCACCTCATCATATATACGATGCAGTTGTCTGATTGGGGCAGAAACATTGTTAAATAACATGATGTGAAACATAATTGCCCCTAGCGTCATTTGCTCATCCAGCACAAAATATGCTGTAAGAATAATTACCAATACGATACCGATCTGCTCCACAAAACTTTTTAGGCTATCGAAAAGGTAACTCGTCTTGCGTGTAGACATTTGATTTTCCGTCATATCGTATTGAATTTTACGATGACGTTCGGCTTCTTCGTCTTCTCGCACAAAGGATTTGATTACCGTGATAGAATCAATAAGATTGATAATTTGATTGCTTTTATTCTCTCTGAAAAACCGCATATTACGACGGAAACCAGATAATTTGGTGGCCTGTAATTGAGAAATATAGAAATAAATAGGAACGGTAATAAGTCCAATAAGACCAACATAAAAGTTGGCCAAAAACATGCATACCAAAGCTACAATAGCTGTCGTAAAAAGCGGTAAAATGTCTATGAAGAAATTCTGCACCAAACGTGTCAATGAACTAATTCCAGCATCAATACGCGTTTGTAATTTACCTGATTCATTGGACTCGGTGGTATAAAATGCCATTCTATAGGTCAGAATCTTCTCGACAATAGTCTGCGAAAAGTCCCGGGCAATCATAATTTTTAATTTCTCCCCATAAAACTTCTGGCCGAATTGTACCAGCGAATAAATGATTTCTTTTCCTAACAAGATGGCAGAAATAATCCCTATGATATGCATGCCCTGCTGGAGTGGGGTTTTGTTTACCAACAAATCACTTATTTTATCTACAGTATATTTCAGTACAAATGCATTAATCTGTGCTGCAAATGATCCGATTACTGTCAATCCTAATGCTAGAAAAATTAGATGTTTGTAAGGTTTGACAAACGGAAGGATATTTTTGTATAGGTTTCTTATTGTCATACAATAAGTATAACAACAAAATTTTGTATTTGTTTCCTAATGGTATGCTATTTACATACGATGGTTTGTATTCCCAGAGAATCAAATAATTCTTGGAAAGAAGAAGGTATTTCGTTGCTAATAATAACATCTATATTAGAGAAATCAGCAATTTTACCAAAACTCTTTCTGCTAAATTTACTTGAATCCGCTAGCACAATAACTTGTTGAGCGACTGAAATCATTTTTTGGTTTAACAAAGCTTCTTGCGCACTAGTAGTAGAAATGCCATATTCTAAATCTATACCATCCACACCTAGAAAAAGTTTGGAGCAAAAAAATTGTTCCAGGGTATTAATAGCATATTGACCTGTCACGGAAGAAGAAGTATGTCGAACAGAACCTCCCAACTGAATAACCTCTACATTAGAATGCTTTAAAAGTTCCAAAGTGACATTTAATGCAGACGTAACCACGGTCAAATGACCTTGAGGTATTATCTCGCGCGCAAAAAATTGTGTAGTCGTACCTGATCCAATGATAATGGAATCATTTGGCGTCAAAAAATTAGCGGAAGCTTTTGCAATAGCACGTTTTTCTGCCTCATGCAATTTTTCTTTTTCAATAACTGAACGATCTGTCTGATAAGGGTTTTGTTTGGTTACGCCTCCATGTGTCCGATACACCAATCCAGAATCTTCTAAAAATTGTAAATCCTTTCGTATTGTTACGGATGAAACTCCTAAACTTTCACAAAGTTCTACTACCGATATATGTCCTTTAAGGTTTACTTCCCTGATAATGTGTTGATGACGTTCGACGTTATTCATAATGGTCTAATTTATCAATTAATTCTAAAACGAAAGAAAAAGATAAAATATTTTTCATTTTGTTTCGTTTGTTTACGTTTTTTATTAATTTTACGCGATAACCAAAACACAATTACATCTATTCAAAATGAAATTTACTAGAAACGAAGCTATTAGAAGCATTGAAAGCACCCAAGAATGGGACATTACGATTATCGGTGGTGGTGCTACGGGCCTAGGTATAGCAGTTGATGCCGCATCCAGAGGTTATAAAACATTACTTGTCGAGAAGTATGATTTTGCAAAAGGTACATCAAGTAAAAGTACGAAGCTTGTCCACGGAGGAGTTCGTTACTTGGCTAACGGTGATGTAAAATTGGTAATGTCAGCTTTAAAAGAGCGCGGTTTAATTTTCAAAAATGCCCCTCATGTTTCTTTTGTTCAAAGTTTTGTTATCCCTTCGTATGATTTCTTTGGCAAAATGAAATTTTTGATTGGCTTAAAGTTATACGATTGGCTTGCAGGTAAACTTCGTATTGGTAAATCAACGTTATTGAGTAAGTCTGAGGTTATCGAAAAACTACCAAAAGTAAAACAGAAAAACTTAATCGGTGGTATCCAATATTTTGATGGTCAATTTGACGATGCACGTTTAGCATTAAATTTAGGGCAGACTGCTTCAGAACATGGTGCTGTTGTATTAAACTATTCTGAAGCATCAGCTATCTTAAAAGACGACAAGGGTACTGTAACCGGCATTGAATTTATTGATAGAGATACGGATAAGAAATACACCATTAAATCCAAAGCAGTAATTAATGCTACAGGAATTTTTGTGGATGATATTTTGAAATTAGATGTGGCTGCTCATAAAAATTTGGTAAGACCAAGCCAGGGAGCACATATTGTAATTGACAAAAAATTCTTAGGCAATATTGATGCCCTTATGATTCCCGAAACAAGTGATGGTCGTGTACTTTTTGGTGTGCCTTGGCATGACAAAGTCTTATTAGGCACGACGGATACCCCTTTGAATGCACATCAAATTGAGCCTCGCCCTTTGGAAGAAGAGATCCAATTCATTTTGACTACAGCGAATGATTATTTGGACAACGCACCTACCCGTCAAGATGTATTAAGTGTATTCGCTGGTTTAAGACCTTTGGCTGCCCCTACTGATAATGACAGCAACAGTACAAAAGAAATTTCTAGAGATCACAAATTAATCAAAAGTAAATCTGGATTAATCACTATTACAGGTGGTAAATGGACTACCTATCGTAAGATGGCAGAAGAAACTGTAGACTTAGCGATTACAACAGGAAATCTTGCACCAAAAGCTTGTCAAACAACCACACTTCAAATCCATGGTTACTCTACAGAGAGACGTGAGGGACATTGGCAAGTGTACGGTTCAGATACTGAGCAAATCAAAAATTTGGTTAAAGAAACACCTTCATTAGGTAATAGACTACATCCAAATTATGATTTTATCGAAGCAGAAGTAGTTTGGGCAAGCAGAAATGAAATGATTTACAACATTGAAGATTTCTTAGCACGTAGAATTCGTTTTCTTCTTTTAGATGCCAAAGCATCCCTTCTAGCAGCACCTCGAGTGGCCGAATTAATGGCGAACGAACTGCAAAAAGATGAAAATTGGGTTAAAGCACAATTGGAAAATTATAGTGCATTAGTCAAAAACTATACGCTATAACAATAAATAGTAACACTATAAACCAAATTTGATATGAAAAAGGAATACATTCTTTCCTTAGATCAAGGTACTACGAGTTCTCGCGCTATCTTATTCAACCACAATGGGGAGATTGTGGAAGTAGCGCAAAAAGAGTTCAAACAAATCTATCCTAAATCAGGATGGGTAGAGCACGATGCGCAAGAAATCTGGTCTACACAGCTTGCTGTCATGACCGAAGCTATCGCAAAAGCTAATGTAAAACTTGATTCTATAAAAGGAATAGGCATCACCAATCAACGTGAGACGACAATTGTCTGGCATCGCAAAACAGGAAAACCCATTTGTAATGCGATAGTATGGCAAGATCGACGCACGGCAGATTATTGTAAATCAATTGCTGAAAAAGGATTAGACACCTTGATTCAAGAAAAAACAGGTCTTTTAATTGATGCGTATTTTTCTGCTTCTAAGATTAATTGGATTTTAGAAAATGTGGAAGGAGCGCGTCTAATGGCTGAAAATGGTGAATTAGCTTTCGGAACCGTAGATTCTTGGTTAGTATACAATTTGACAAATGGTGAAAAACATGTTACTGATGTAACTAATGCTTCAAGAACATTACTTCTTAATATACATACTTTAGATTGGGATCAAGAGTTACTAGATATTTTTGATATCCCAAAATCGATGTTACCAACAGTAGCAAGCAGTTCTGAACTTTACGGTCATACTTCATTGGAAATTGGCAATGTAAATATTCCGATAGCGGGTATTGCAGGAGACCAACAAGCTGCGCTTTTTGGTCAGTTATGTACAAAAGAAGGTATGGCTAAAAATACTTATGGAACAGGTTGTTTTCTGTTAATGAATATTGGCAGTAAGCCTGTAATTTCAAAAAACAAATTGGTCACTACAGTTGCTTGGAAAATTGGCAAGGAAGTAAATTATGCCTTAGAGGGCAGTATTTTCATTGGTGGAGCTGTTGTACAATGGTTAAGGGATGAATTAGGCATTATCAAAAAATCATCTGAGGTAGAAGCTTTGGCAACGAGTGTTCCGGATACCAATGGAGTCTATCTAGTTCCTGCATTCTCGGGATTAGGTGCACCACACTGGAATGCTAACGCACGTGGAACTATCGTCGGTCTTTCAAGAGGTTCAAAAGACGCACATATTGCACGTGCAGCTTTGGAAAGCATCGCTTATCAGACTTATGATATTTTGAAAGCCATGGAAAACGATTCGGAAAACCAAATCCAGGAATTGCGTGTGGACGGTGGCGCTACCAACAATAACTTCTTGATGCAATTTCAAGCCGATATTGTACAAACCAAAGTTATTCGTCCAGCTATCACGGAAACTACAGCAATGGGTGCCGCATTCTTGGCGGGACTAGCAGTAGGATTTTGGAGTGATATTGATGAATTAAAATCTCTGTGGAAAGAAGATAAGGCTTTCGAAGCTAAATCAGAAGAAGGTTCGAATAAAGAGCTGTTGCGTGAATGGAAAAGAGCAACTGAAACAGCAAAATTCTGGGCTAACTATAAAGACTAAAAAATTATAACTAATAAACTACTATTATGACACCTTTATTAGCTGAATTTATTGGAACAGCTGTATTAATCCTTCTGGGAGGTGGAGTTGTAGCCAATGTCCTTCTAAAAGGAACAAATGGCAACAATTCTGGCTGGATTGTGATTAGTACTGCTTGGGCTTTAGCTGTTTTCGTAGGCGTTACGATTGCAGGCCCCTATAGCGGAGCACATTTGAACTGCGCTGTTAGTTTATCGGTATTAATCATGGGCGAAATGAGTTTGATGACAGCATTAGGCTATATGGCTGCGCAATTAGCAGGTGCTATGCTTGGTTCTTTTTGCGTTTGGGCATTCTACAAAGATCATTTTGACCAAACAGAAGATGCTGGCGCTAAACAAGCAGTATTCTGCACTTCTCCTGCAATCAAAAACTTACCTCGCAATTTGCTAAGTGAGACACTAGCGACTTTTGTTCTAATTTTCACTATTCTGCATTTTAAGGATGCCACTTTGAATTCCACCACACCTATTGGCTTAGGCTCTATTGGTGCACTACCAGTGGCTTTTCTTGTTTGGGCAATAGGACTTTCATTAGGAGGAACAACGGGATATGCGATCAATCCAGCGAGAGATTTGGGACCGCGCATTGTTCATGCATTAGTACCCATTAAAAACAAAGCGTCATTTAATGCGGAATATGCATGGGTTCCAGTATTGGGGCCAATGATAGGCGCAGCATTAGCAGCATTACTATATCTTGTCATACATTAATGATAAACATATATAGATAAATTAAGAAAAGAAACATAACCAACAATTAGCTTAATATAAGTTTAACATCGACTTAATTTAAGCTTTGCAAATTAGCAACGAATTAATCATACTCCTATGTTAAATAAAATAAAATGGGGAAATGGAGATAGACCATTTCAGACCAAACTTGTTTGGCTTGCACTTATTTCTAGCCCATTTGTGGGAAATGCATTTGCCTATGAAAAGACACCTACAGATGCATGGGTATTACAGCAGACCATAAAAATAGGTGGTAAAGTTTTAGATTCTAAAACCAATCAGCCCCTATCTAATGTTTCTATTCAGGTGAACGGAAAAGCCGTGACATCATCTAAAGTAGATGGTACATTCACTTTAGATGTTCCTACAGGAGCAGAGGTAAGATTTAATCTTATTGGATATGAATCTTATACTCAAAAGTATAGTACAGCGAACAGTAACATTACTATCCGATTAACCGAATCTTCTCAAGATATCGACGAGGTTGTTGTTACGGCGTTAGGAATCAAAAGAGAACAAAAGGCTCTTGGTTATTCCGTTAGTACGGTTTCAGGAGAACAATTAACTGATGCGATATCTAACAACTGGTCAGATGCCTTAGTCGGAAAAGTAGCAGGTTTGAATGTTACGAAATCCAATGGAGGTCCTTTAGGATCAAATGAAATCGTATTGCGAGGCGAAACTTCGTTTTCAGGTGACAACAGTGCACTTATCGTGATTGATGGTGTTGTCATGGAAGCTGGTAAAAGAATGACTACTACTGGTCAATCCAATTATTTAGCAGACGATTCTCCTGTTGACTTTGGTTCGTCATTAGCAGACATCAATCCAGATGATATAGAATCCATAACAGTATTAAAAGGTCCTGCGGCATCCGCATTATATGGTTATCGTGGTGCAAATGGAGCTTTGATTATTACGACAAAACAAGGCAAAAAAGGTGGTGGATTTGGTGTTTCTGTAAACTCCAATACTACTTTTGGAACTATTAACCGTTGGCCAGATTATCAATATGAATACGGACAAGGTGATATTGGTCAAGACCTCTACTACTCGTATGGACAAACAGATGATGGATCATCTACATTTAGTACTTCTTCGGCATGGGGTCCGAAATTTGATGGACAAATGTTCTACCAATATGATCCAGAATATTATAGAATAGCTCCACCAAATCGTACATTGTGGCAAGCTTATCCAAACAATAGAAAAGATTTATTTACGACAGATGTTACTGCGACAAATAGTATCAGCATCTCGGGTTCGACAGATAAAACATCTGCTCGTTTCGCTTATACTAACGTTTATAATTCTTGGATTATTCCAAACATGGGATATAACCGGAACTCCATAGCGGGTAACTTAACAAACCAACTTACAGAGAAGTTATCATTCTCTACCAAAATTAATTACAACCACCGTGGATCTGACAACTTACCTAACTCGGGTTATAACAACCAAAGTTATATGTATTTTGTTCGTGGTATTACTCCAAACATGGATTCCAAATGGTTTGAAGATAACTGGAGACCAAATAGATATGGTATTGAACAAACAACGCCATTCTCTAACTTATTGGATAATCCAAAAACCATGTCTTATGACATGATTAACTCCCAAAACAAACATCAAGTTATTGGTAATATTCAAGCGGACTACAAATTCACTTCCGAACTGAGTTTGATGCTTCGTGGTGGTCTAGACTTTTCTTACGATCAACGTACGCAGTCAAGACCTTTTGACACGTACAAATATGCTTTTGGTTACTACCGTGAACAAGGTGTCTACAACCAAGAAGTGAATGCGGATTTCCTTTTCACTTACAACAATCAGAGAAATGAGGATTTCAAATTTGGCGGAAACTTCGGTGGAGCGATGTTAGTAAACGTGTATGATAGAGAAGATGGCTGGACAAGATCATTAAGTGTTCCTAACGAATATAATTTCTCTAATTCCGCTACAACGGTTACATACTCTCCATATTTGTCTAAATATGCTGTTAACAGTTTGTACGGAATGGGTAATGCCAGTTATAAAGATGTAGTCTTCTTAGATGCTACATTACGTACGGACTGGGCTAGTACTTTAGCTTCTCCTAAAAAAGGAAATGTTAAGCCTTTCTTCTACCCTTCAGTAAATGCCAGTGTGGTATTGTCGGATGTATTTGAACTTCCTCAAAATATCAGTTTCTGGAAATTTAGAGCGAGTGCAGCCGCAGTCGGAGGTGGTGGTAAACGCCCATACTTAAATAGTTACACCTACCCTCGCGAAACCAACTTCCCAGGTGGTGCATCCAACCCTACATCTATTCCAGATGAAGAATTAACATTCGAAAATAAAATTTCGTACGAATTAGGGACTGAATTTAGAATGTTTAAAAACCGTGCTAAAATAGATGTAACAGTTTATAAAGGATTCAATGTAAATCAAATCATCGAAACGCCTATCGATCCATCATCGGGCTATAGAAACCAAATCATCAATGGTGGTAAGGTAAGTAATAAAGGTCTTGAAATTGAATTGAACGGCGATATCATTAAAAATTCTCAAGGATTTGGTTGGTCATTATTCGGTAATTACACAGCTTTTGATACTAAAATCGAAGAATTGCCAGTGATGGACGAAGATAAACCATTAGTATTATCTACTATTTACGGAAGCCGTGGTACTGTAGAAGCAAGACTAGGCGGACGTTTTGGTGATATGTACGGATTGGGTTACTTACGTAGTCCTGAGGGTCAAATAGTATACAGTTCAGGATTGCCTGTGTATACTGACGATGTTATTTACATCGGAAATCCGAATGCAAGACAAAAATTTGGTATCGGTACTACATTAAGCTACAAAAACCTAAGATTCAACGTTTTATTTGATGGTCAGTTCGGTGGTGTTGGTTACTCTTTGACACATGCGGTACTGATGGAAGAAGGTAAATTAAGAAAAACTATTCCAGGAAGATATAACGGAATTATTGGTAATGGTGTAATCGAAAATGCTGACGGTACGTATTCTCCAAATAATGTTGTGGTTGCTGCAGGAGATTATTACCGTACCCATTTCAACAGAGATAACATTGAATCAAATACATTTTCTACCGACTTCGTTAAGTTAAGAGAAGCACGTTTGGATTATTCTTTACCAAAAGACGTATTGAGCAAGTTAAAAGCTAGCAAAGTGACTGTAGGTATTTATGGACGTGATCTTCTTGTATTTAGTAACTGGCCTGCGTTTGATCCTGAATTTGGATCATTAAATGCAAGTGGTGTGGAAAAAGGTGGTGAGATAGCTCAATTCCCTTCAACACGCAATTTTGGTCTTAACTTATCCGTGTCTTTCTAATCGAATTGTTATGAAATTTAAATTTAACTTAATTATAGCCGCTGCAACTTTATGCATTACCTCATTGAGTTGTACAAAAGATTTTGTGGATGTGAATACCAACCCAAATGAAGCGGCGAAAGTATCGCCTCAAGCTTTATTGGGTCCCACAATATATAAAACCATATTAGCTAATATTGACCGTAATATGCGTATTAATAACGAGCTAATGCAGGTTACAGTTACAACTAACAACAATCTAGAGTTTCACCGTTATGAGGTTCGTGCAACAGAAACTGAGGCGATGTGGAGAAACTGGTATGTAGAACTTACTAACATTCGTGATATTTACCATAGTGCGGGAATAGCTCAACAAGCAGGTTTCCAAGCTTACCAAGGTATCTCTAGAATCTTAGATGTATGGGTTAGTTCATTACTTACGGATATGTATGGTGACATTCCTTATTTCCAAAGTAATCTAGGATACAAGGAATTAAATACGACACCCGTATATGATAAGCAAATAGATATTTATCGTGATCTATTCTTAAAATTAGAACAAGCCAATCAATTGTTGACGGATAATACGATTCCTGATGCACAAAAAAACATGGATCCTCTATTTGCTGGAAATACAGAAAAATGGCGCAAGTTTGGTAATTCACTTTACCTAAGATTATTGCTACGTGTTTCTCATAAACCAGAATTGGATGCTGCGGTGAAAATTCGTGAAATTGTAGAAACTAAATCATCACAATATCCTATTATGGCTAGTCATGATGATTCAGCTATTCTTTATTTCTCTTCGCAAGAGCCATATATCAATCCTTACTTGAATGCCCGCGACATTGATTTCAATGGTAATAAAGGCTATTCACATTTCTTTATTGAAAATTTAATTGCGCTTGGTGACCCTCGTCTTGCTTTGTGGGCTACTCAACCAACATTAGGTACTTATTTAGGTATGCAATCTGGTTATCCACGCGGATTAGTACCTGAGCGTCAGTCTACATTTCACCTGTCTTTAAAGACAAGTCCTAAATTAGGTAATATCCTAAATTATGCGGAATTGCAATTTATATTAGCAGAATGTGCACTTAGAGGATTTACGTTTGGAGATTCGTGGCAACATTATCAAGATGGTGTAAACTCGGCTATGCAAATATGGGATGCAAATGTACCTGTAAATTACTTTAGCAATGAACGTGTAGGCTTCTTCCCTACCGACACAGACGAAACCAAATTGAAGAAAATCCATTTACAAAAGTATTTTGCTTTATTCTTTACAGACTTCCAACAGTGGTATGAATACCGCAGAACTAAAGCTTTGGATTTAATTCCAGGACCAGGTTTAGAAGGACGCAAAATGCCAGTAAGAATGACTTATCCGTTAATCACTCAGGCATTAAATAAAGTTAATTATGATGAAGCATCTGCTCGTATGGGAGGAAATACTCCAAACGGATTAATGTGGTGGCAACCTGCTAATTAAATATGAAGACTATGAAAACGAGAGGAATAAAACAATTAATATATATTGGGATTACAGCAACTTTGCTTTCAAGTTGTTTCAAGGAAGATATAAATGAAGCTATCGGTACGAATAATCCGGAGATTTCTATTTATGCTTTACGCAATCTTCACAAACAAGACGATGTTAAACTTACCGATACTGAACTAACAAGTGCTAATCATATCAAAGCATTAGTAGTATCCACTCATGAAGGCAATAATTTCCCTAAGAATTACATTGCTGTACAGAATGAATGGAGAGGACAGCTTCGTGGTATATTGTTAGAAGTAGCTGATCCGCAACGCTATAAGCTGGGCGATTCAGTAGACATCTGGGTAGATGGTCTTACATTAGGACGTCGTGAAGGCGTACTAGCTTTATTAGGCGCTGATCACAACAATACGTATATCATCAACAGAAATAACCCTGTTGTTGCAAAAGCAGTAGCTATTTCTTCGCTTAACAAACAATATGACAATTATGAATCTACATACGTAGAAATTACGTCGGATTTAGAAGTTGAACCTAACCCAGGAGAAAAAATTAAAGGTTCACGACCTTTAGCAGATGGAAGTGGCAATAAAGTGTATGTAACTGTTAGCAATGAAGCAAATTTCGCTGAGGAAGTGGTCGCTCCTAGTGCAACGTTTAGAGGAATAGTGTCGAAACAGCAAGAGGAAGTTCATTTACGTTTGTTAACGTATGCGGACATGGCTTATCCAAGTGGTAAAATATATGCAGGATGGCCTGAGACATTTGAGAATCCTGATTCACCAAAAGATGGATACGCCAATAGAACTGTCGTCCTTTCCACAGGACCTTGGTGGTTCCAACAAACATTATTAGGTGTGACACAAGGAAGAGATCGTATTGTTTCGGGTGCGAATGCTGTTCGTTTCCAACAAAACCATGCTTCTTTAGATGCGTTATTGCAAATGGATTTTGATGTGCCAAATGGTGCTTCCAAAGTAACTTTCTTCTACGGATCGTATTGGAATGACCCTACTAGCTGGTTCAAATTAGAATACTCTACAGACAAAGGTGCTACATGGCAGCAAGCTGGTGAACCAATTAGAGATGCGCATACAACAACGGAAAGTATGGACAGCAAGCAAGCCATATTCTTAATGAATATTCAAGGCCCTGTTCGCTTCAGAATAAATCGTCCTCAAGCAAACAACGTTGGTGGAAGATTAGGTGTGGATGATTTTGCTATTTTCAGAAGTTACTAAACTATATAACCTGACTATCATGAAAAAATTTAATATATTTTTAATGTTAATTTTCATCTTTACTACTGTATTTACAGCCTGTGAAGATAAGATTATCGATACCACGGAGGATAAAATTCAAACCTCCATTAAAGTCACACATATCAATATTCCATATGTGTATAATGTAACCAATGAATCTGATATCACTATCGAAGGAAAAGGTTTTGAACAAACAGATAGTATCACATTTATTCCACGTGGAGGCCAAGGTGGTGGAACTATTAAATTGGGGATTAAAACAATAGAAGACGAGAAAGTGGCTCTAGAAAATAGCCCTTATTTTAGAGACGGAGAATATGAAATCCGCATACAACGAGGAATATTAGATCAACTTTTAGGTAGAACATTTGTAAACCGCATCTTCAATGCTAGTATTCCGGATCGTGAAGGAATGACAGTAAAAGGAACGGTACATTCCAATGGCCAAGGTGTGGCAAACGTCATCGTTTCAGATGGTATCGAATTTGCTGTCACCGATCAGAATGGTGTGTATTACTTACCTTCTGCTAAGAAACATGGTTTTGTGTTCATTACGGTACCTGCTAACTATGAAGTATCGGTAATCAATACTATTCCTCAGTTTTTCAAGAGACTTGCGGGGTTAGCTTCTGCTACTGAAATCAAAGATTTTGAATTATTTCCAGTAAATAATGAAAACCATGTGGTGGCTTTTATGACTGATATGCACCTTGCAAACAGAAATAATGATTTGACACAATTTCAAAGTTTCATTGAAGATGTAAAGAATGTCTATGAGGAATACAAAGGTCAAAATAAAAAATTCTATGGTATTACTTTAGGTGATCAGACATGGGATCAATACTGGTATTCAAATAACTTTAAATTAGAAAACTATGTCGATCAAATCAAGAGCTTAGAATTCCCAATTTATAATGTTATTGGTAATCATGACTACAACCCTTATGTAAGTGCGAATGACTGGTTAGGTGCGGCTGAATACAGAAAAGTATTAGGACCTACTTATTATTCTATCAATATTGGCCGTGTTCACTACATTATTTTGGATAACATGCAGTGGTTGAATGATGGCGGAAGTCAAGGCGTTGTTGGTGAAAGAAACTACAGAGACTTTTTAGACCAAGAACAATTGACGTGGTTGGCTAAAGACTTATCTTATATTACGGACAAGAGCACACCGATTGTGATCGCTACTCACGTTCCATTATTTACAAATCCCGATCAAAACGGAAATTTCAACAATGCAATGGAAAATACTTCAGAGCTTTTAGCTGCGGTATCGGAGTTCACAAACGTAAAAGTAGCTACAGGTCACACCCATATTAATTACCGCAACTCTCCTGCAGGTTCTAACGTATATGAACAAAATATTGCTGCAGTAAGTGCAACTTGGTGGTGGACTGGTGCTACATCAGCAGCAAACCATATCTCTAGAGATGGTAGTCCAGGTGGTTATGCGATTTGGGAGATGACAGGAAGAAACCAACAATGGTATTATAAGAGTATAGGATTTGATAAAGACTATCAATTCAGATCATACGATTTGAATAATATACACATTACTTCAGCTACTTATACACCAAGTGCTACGGATGAGTTTAAAGGAAAAGTTGCAGGCTATGCTGGTGAATTTGCTACAGCAAATAAAAATAACCAAGTGCTTATTAATGTATGGGGATACCAAGATAATTGGAAAGTTACGGTGAAGGAAAATGGTAACACTTTACCTGTAACTCGTGTACGTAAAAAAGACCCTTTACATATTATATCCTATGAGATGCAGCGCTTGAATGCCAATGCAGAACCGACCTCGTCATTTGTGACGGTAAATTCTGCTCACTTATTCTTAGCTACTGCATCTAATGCCACTTCGACATTAGAAATAACCGTAGAAGATGAGTTTGGAAATAAATATACAGAAACAATGGTAAGGCCTAAAGCTTTCACTTACTCTATGCGCTAAGCATATAGAGTATTTGCCTACCAATTATACTAACCATTGATTGTAAAAAAATATTAAGATGAAAAAAGAAGGAATTAAAAGTTACGTTTTGTTATTAGCTTTATTCTTCGGCCTTTTTACTTCATGTAGCAAAGACGAGGTTATAGGTTTCTTTTTGGACAAAACGACGAGTGAACTCGCATTCCCTTGGGAAGGTGGCGAAAAAGGATTTGCCTTTACGACGAACGGAGAATCTTGGACTGTTTCTGCTCCAGATGCGGATTGGATAAGTTTTGATGTAACCTCAGGAACTGGTACAGGAAAAAGACAACCTGTCTTAGTAACTGTAACGCCAAATAAAGGAGAACAACGAACTGCTAACATCCAGATTAAAGTCGGCGAAGAGATAAGTGAGATAGCTGTTGCTCAAGAAGACGGAAGATTGACTTTGGGAGAAGCTTCTCTTAATGCAGAATTATTCAATATCGGTGAAACTCTTGAAGATGTTTACATCACTATTCCTTACCAAAAAGGAATAGTAGGTGATGAGATTCATTTTTCAGTGAATGTAACTGGTGCTGGTGCTGCTGGAATAGACAAAGTAGAAAATCTTCTCGTAAAATTAGAAGCTACAGCAGGTGAAATTCGTATTCCTTTGAATGGTAATCCTACAGCAAAAGGAGATGTAACATTCACTGTAAGCATTACTGAAACAGATCGCGGACTTGTGATGCCAGCTCCTATTTCTAGAGAAGTATTTGATCCAAATGAACCACATCCAGATTCTTTACCATTTGTGATTTCGGGTTTCATGCCAGATCCTAATGGAGCAGATGGTAACTATGAATACATCCAATTCCTAGCCTTACGTGATATTACATTTGATAATAATGCGAATGCGTATTCTGTTATTATATGTAACAATGCGGGAACTACTGCAGCGCCATCTGCTGGTCAACTTGACCGTAGACAGGATTATCCACCACAAGGATGGGCTTCAGGAACTTACACATTGAATAATGCATCGGTCGCACGTACATACAAAATAAATATTACTTCTGGATCTGTTCAAAAAGGGCAATATTTCTATGTAGGAGGAACTGGAGCAAAAATCAATGGTCCTAATTCTACTAGCATGGATAATGCAAAATGGATCACACAATATGATTATGTTAATAATCCTGGCGCTGATGGAATCGGAGATAAAAGCTCAGGTTTATTCGCTAACTCTGGTCTCACCTCAGGTTTAGCTGTATTCAAGGGCACAGCTGTAGATCATGAAACAGAACCAATGGATGTTATCTTTATTGGTCCGGGCACTGGAGCATTATATGGTCTTCGTAGCTATGCACCTTCTACAGGTCAAGAAAGAGGTTATCGAGTGACGAATACAGATCATTATACTGTAACCGGAACAAGTGATCGCTTCTATCGCCAAGGCAACAATACATTTGCTGTACCTTACCCTACGGGAGCTCCAGTTCAACAACAATTCTACGAATTGCGCGGAACTTATAATGTAACATCTGCAACTTGGACCACAGCTAGATCATTCAATTTGATTTCTTTAACGGATAATTCAACATTGAATCAAATTGAAACCAACAATTCAACAAAAATGATTCCTGCTCCATAAGAGCAATAACTTTATAGTATTCAACTTCGGTAGGACATTTTCTATTCATAGAAATGTCCTATCGAAGTTACATTGTTTAATACAATATCATTTTTGTGAACTGTGTTTATTAGTTATTTTTACGACCACATACTACTATAAACCATGTTTATTAAGAAAAACATAATTTTATCTATTCTTATTTCAAGTACCGCATTCATATCTTGTAAGCAAATGCACTTGTCAAAAAATGTAGAACCCAACTTCCCTACTTTCGCTTACGAAGGTCATAGAGGTGCGCGTGGATTGTATCCTGAAAATTCTATTGGCGCTATGAAAGTAGCAATGGATTTGCCAACAGTCACTACATTGGAAATGGACTGTCATATCACCAAAGACAAGAAAGTAGTTGTTTATCACGATGATTTTCTAAATCCAAAATTCGTTACTTATAACAGCGGTAAAGAATTAGAAGGAAAGGACAACAAAGGTTTAATCTACGATTATACTTATGACCAGTTGCAACAGTTTGATTTGGGATTAAAAGGAAATGTTGATTTCCCACAGCAAAAAAAGGTGTCAACAAAAATTTCACTTCTAGAGGATTTGGTCGAAGAATCTGAAAAATATGCTGCAGCTAAAGGCAAAAAGATGTTTTATAATATCGAAACCAAAAGCAGTGACAAAAAAGACAACGTAGCACATCCTGAGCCAAAGGAATTTTCAGATTTATTATTGAAAGTTGTTTTCAACAAAGGCATTGACAAAAGAACGGTAATCCAATCTTTTGACAAACGCACGATCCAATACATCAACAAAAAATACCCTACAATTCGTACATCTTATTTAATCGATGCAAAAAACACAAAAACTCCAGTGCAATTGATAGAAGATTTGGGTTTTAAACCTTTTATCATTAGTCCTAATTATAAAATTGTAACCAAAGATTTCGTGGAGCAGGCACATCAATTAGGCATCAAAATTATTCCTTGGACAGTTAACACCAAAGAAGAAATTGAAGCGTTGAAAGCGTTGAACGTGGATGGTATTATTAGTGACTATCCTAACCTATTTTAAAATCAAACCTTAGAAAATACATGCTGAATTTTTTAAAACCACCAAAACACAAGGAACTATTATCAGCAGATAGAATAGATCCAGAATACAAAAAATTACGTATACAAGTCTTTATCGGGATATTCCTTGGATATGCCGCTTACTACTTTGTACGTAAGAATTTCTCGTTCGCTGTTAAAGATTTACAAGATACATTAGGCTATAGTAAAGCAGAATTAGGTTTTGCGATGTCCGCAATTTCTATTGCCTACGGTTTAAGTAAATTCGTAATGGGGAATGTTTCAGACCGTAGTAATGCCAGATATTTCTTAGCGATTGGTTTAGTATTATCGTCGTTGACGATGATTTTTATGGGCTTTTCCCCTTTTGCTACTTCTTCCGTTGCCATCATGTTTATCTTGCTTTTTATAAACGGTTGGGTACAAGGAATGGGATGGCCTCCATGTGGTCGTGTGGTCGTACACTGGTTCTCCATCAAAGAACGCGGTACTACGATGTCTATTTGGAACTTAGCACACAATGTAGGTGGATTTTTAGTAGGTCCATTAGCCATTTTGGGTGTGGAATTATTTGTAGACTGGCAAGCTAGATTGTATTTTCCAGGTTTAGTGGCTATGCTATTTGCCCTTATTGTGATTCTTTTTGTGCGTGATACACCTCAATCTTGTGGTTTACCTCCTATCGAAAAATACAAAAACGATTACCCAAAAACTTATGAGGAATCGCAAGAGCAAGAATTCACAGCAAAAGAAATCTTCTTCAAATATGTATTCAACAATAGGCTGTTGTGGTTTATTGCTATCGCGAATGCTTTTGTGTATTTAGTCCGAAATGGTATTATCAACTGGGCACCCACATTCCTGCAAGAAGCCAAAGGATTCTCTTCTGCTGAAGCAGCTTGGTCTGCATCAGTTTATGAATTAGCAGCTATCCCTGGTACTATCCTTTGTGGGATTATGAGTGATAAACTATTCAAAGGAAGACGCGCACCCGTGACCATTATATTTATGGCAGTTACTTTCTTAGCGGTATTGTTGTACTGGTTGACACCGGGTGATAATCCTTGGGTAATTAACATTGCATTATGGACAATCGGCTTTTTAATCTATGGACCAGTAATGTTGATTGGCGTACAAGCATTGGATTTAGTTCCGAAGAAAGCAGCGGGTACCGCAGCAGGTCTAACAGGTTTATTTGGCTATTTCATCGGTGATATGTTGGCGAATGCGGCATTAGGCGGATTGGTGGATAAAAGCGGTTGGGATGCTTCATTCGAAATGATTCTAGCCTCATCGGTATTGGCAATTATCTTTACTGCTTTCACATGGAACAGAGAAAAAGAAATTCTTAACAGATAAGCTTTAAAATACTCCACATAAAAAAGTCTTGTGAACGAATCACAAGACTTTTTTGTTTATTTTAGTAAGACTAAAAGCGAAAAGTATGAAAAAGAAATTTTTCAAGATATTAAATAACATTAATAAAGCTATATTGCCTAAATACAGCAAGCTTGACCCCTCGAAATTATCAAAATTTCAACAAGCTATTGTGGCTTTTCGCTATTATGTGCTGACTAATTCGTTGGATTAATTCTGTAAATCTTTAGGCGCATTCTTTATTAACATTTCTGTTTGCGGATAAGGTATAGTGATACCTTTATCATCAAAAGCTAATTTTATTTTTTCCTGAAGACTATTGAACGTATCCCAATATTGGTCACGATCAATCCAACCTCTTACAGTTAAATTGACAGAACTATCTCCTAATGAATCTACAAAAACCATAGGAGCCGGACTTTTCAAAATATATTCCTCTTTGGTTAGAATATTTAAAATTATTTCCTTCGCAGTTTTAATATTATCCTCATACCCGATACCCACGATAAAATCAAATATTCGAGAAGTAATTTTTGTAAAGTTTTTAATTACAGAATTTGCCAAAGTACCATTAGGACTAAATATTCGGATACCATTCGCATCTTTAAGCGTTGTATACAATAAATCAATTTTTTCTACTGTTCCACTTGATCCATTTTGACTATCGATATAGTCCCCTACCTCAAAAGGACGAAATAAAAGGATTAAGACTCCACCAGCAAAATTGGATAAGCTACCTTGTAATGCCATACCAACTGCCAATCCAAAAGCGGATAAAGCAGCAATAAAAGAGGTAGTTTGAATGCCAACAGTGCTTGCTACAGTTAGAATCAATAGCGTGTAGCATACAAATTTCAATAAACTTAAAATAAATCCTCTTATGGATATATCCAGATTCCTCTTCTCAAATCTTGAATTTAAAATTTTTAAAATTAATTTAATTACATATCGCCCTACAATGAGAATTACTACACCTGCCACTAACTCTGGGACCTTTAGTACCAACAAATCAATAAGTTTTTCAATTCTTCCTTCAAAGTTTTCCATATAATTTTATTTTTCAATTCCACAAAATATACAATTTTCGAATGGTAATCCTTAGTTTTTGAATAACTTTATACAATGATTTATCTAGATAACAATGCCACCACACGTATAGATGATGCCGTATTGGATGCTATGCTACCTTTTTTGAAGGAAGAATATGGTAATGCTTCCAGTCTACAGCACAAATTGGGCAGAACTGCACATCAAGCTATAGAAAAATCAAGAAGTAGTATTGCTAACTATTTCGGCGCTTCATCAAAAGAAATTTATTTTACCAGTGGCGCTACGGAATCTATTAATATGGTATTACGTGGCATATTTGAGCGTTATCAATCAATTGGCAAGCATATTATCACGACTAAGTCAGAACATAAAGCTGTTCTGACAACTTTAGAAATCTTAACAAAAAAAGGAGCTGAAATTACCTACTTACCTTTGGATAATCAAGGTAATATCAATCTGTCGGATTTAGAAAATAGCATTCGTCCCGAAACGATTTTAGTATGTCTTATGCAAGCAAACAATGAAACGGGCGTCATTCATCCTCTAGCTAAAATAGCTGAGATTATCTCTTCCAAAGATGTGTTGTTATTTAGTGACACAACACAAGCTATTGGCAAATATGCTTTCGACTATGCCAAGTCAGGAATTGATATTTGCTGCTTCAGTGCACATAAATTACATGGTCCAAAAGGAATTGGAGGACTTTACATTAAAAGGAAGACCAGACCAATTCAAATTGAACCTCTGATTACAGGCGGAAAACAAGAAAATAGTCTGCGAGGCGGAACTTATAATACACCATCAATTGTTGGAATGGGCAAAGCTTTTGAACTTATATCCTTAAAATATCAAGAACAAACAGCTGAACTAAGGAATTATTTTGAAAACCGAATTCTGCAAGAGATCGAAGATACAGCTGTACACGCATCTCATGCTGACCGTTTGTGCAATACGACAAACATTCTTTTCAAACATGTGAAAAGTGCTGAATTGATGCCCAAACTGATCAATATAGCCGTATCATCGGGTTCAGCATGCGTATCAGGTGATCGAGATCCTTCACATGTGCTGACAGCGATGGGAATAGCGGCCGAGGATGCATTATGCAGTTTGCGATTTAGCTTGTCTAAATTTATAACCAAAGAAGAACTAGATGTTGCTATTGAAGACATTAAATCTGCAGTACAAAAAATCAGAAAGGACTCTCCTATTTGGCAATTGTACAAGTCCGGTGTACTCTAATAAAATGACAAAATTCATACGGTTTGTAGTTGTGGGTTGCAATTTATTTACGAACTTTGTTCTAATCTTAAAAGATTAATAATTATGGTGACTGTAACAGAAAAAGCGAAAGAGAGAATACAACAAATCATGTCCGACGAAAAGTACGATGAAAATTATTTTGTACGTGTTGCTGTGGTTAGTGGTGGTTGTTCAGGACTTTCTTACGATCTTAAGTTTGATAACGAAGAGAAAAAAGGCGATCAGTTTTTTGAAGATAACGGCGTAAAAATTTGTTTGGACATCAAATCCTACTTATATCTTGCAGGCACAGAACTAGATTATTCTGACGGTTTGAACGGTAAAGGTTTTGAATTTCACAATCCAAATGCATCAAGAACTTGTGCGTGTGGCGAAAGCTTCTCCGTTTAAGCAGTTTTCTACTTAAAATATTAAAGAGCTGCAAATGCAGCTCTTTCTTTTTATAATATTATTAAAAATCACATTTATAGGTTGTTATTTTAATGAAATTTCGTAGCTTTCCCTACATTTATCATAACATAATAACCAATTATTTAATCAGTTAATGGGCAGAGAATTATTACAAAGAGAACAAGCCATTACGTTTGTTAAGGATACTTTTTCAACATATTTAAAACAAGCTTTAAACTTAATACAAATTTCATCACCTTTGATCGTATTGGATGGAACAGGAATTAATGACGACTTAAACGGTATTGAAAGACCAGTTTCGTTTCCGATTAAATCGTTGAATGAACAACGCGCTGTTGTTGTACATTCTCTAGCGAAATGGAAACGCGTACGATTGAAAGAATTAGAACTGGAAGCTGGCGAAGGAATCATCACAGATATGCGCGCTTTGCGTCCAGATGAAGATTACTCGCCAATACATTCTATTTATGTGGATCAATGGGATTGGGAAAAAGTTATCCTACCAGAAAATAGAAACTTAGCTTTTCTACAACAAACAGTAAAAGATATATACTCTTCTTTAGTAGAAACTGAAAAACACATAGAAGCTAAATTTCCGCACTTAAAGGCTATTCTTCCTGCCGAAATTACATTTATCTCTTCGGAAGAATTATTACAAAAATACCCTTATTTTACTCCTAAAGAACGAGAAAACGCTATTGCAAAAGAATACGGTGCTGTATTCTTATATGGTATTGGTGGTGTATTGTCCAATGGTTTTGCGCATGACGGAAGAGCCGCAGATTATGATGACTGGAGTACAGAAAATGAGGCTGGCTACCAAGGTTTGAATGGTGATATTTTAGTTTGGAATCCTATCTTAAATAGTGCCTTTGAATTGTCATCCATGGGAATACGCGTCAGTAAAGAAGCTTTACAAAGACAGTTAGAAATCCGAAATTGTGAAGATAGAGCACAATTATCTTTTCACCAAATGCTGTTGAATGATCTATTGACAGAATCCATTGGTGGTGGTATTGGGCAATCTCGTGTATGTATGTTTATGCTCAAATTATCGCATATCGGAGAAGTTCAAGTAAGTATATGGGACGATCACAAAAAGAAAATCCTAGCCGAAGAAAATATCAATTTATTATAAAAGCAAAGAGCTGCAAAAAATGCAGCTCTTTCTTATTTCAGTAGATTTACTTCGTATAAATCTTTCCTTCTATCTTTCATAATCTTAACCGTACCATATTCGTGTAGATCGCGTAAAGCGTACAGATCCACATCGGCGATTAGTACCATTTCTGTGTTTGGTGTAGCTTCCGCTTTAATAGCATTATTCGGAAAGGCGAAATCCGAAGGGGTAAAAACTGCTGACTGCGAATATTGAATATCCATATTGTTGACGCGAGGCAAATTACCTACCGAGCCCGCAATAGCCACATAACATTCATTTTCAATAGCTCTTGCTTGCGCACAATGACGTACGCGAATATATCCATTCTGCGTATCCGTCATAAATGGAACAAATAAAATCTGCATGCCTTGATCTGCCAGAATACGCCCTAATTCAGGGAATTCCACATCATAACAAATTAATAAACCAATTTTTCCGCAATCTGTATCGAATACTTTCACTTCACTTCCGCCCACCATACCGTAGTATTTAAACTCATTAGGCGTAATGTGTACCTTACGGTATTGATCCACGTGTCCATTACGATGACACAGATAACTTACATTATATAATTTCCCTCGCTCGTACAAAGGCATAGAACCAGCTATAATATTCACATTGTAGGAAACCGCAAATTGCGTGATCTTTTGTTTGATTTCTTTGGTATGTTCTGCTAATTTTTCCATAGCCATACGCTCGGGTAAGTCATTATATGGACTCATCAATGGCGTATTAAAAAATTCGGGAAACATAATAAAGTCTGTACCATAATCTGAAACCGTATCCACGAAAAATTCGATTTGATTGTAGAATTCCTGCAGATTTTTAAACGAACGCATTTGCCATTGTACTAATCCCAATCGAATAGCTTGTTTTGTTGCCGAATTGGATCGGGCATCAGGTTCATAATAAATATTATTCCATTCCAACAGCGTCGCGAATTCCATGGATTCTGCATCCTCGGGCAGGTAATTTTTTAAAATTTTCTTAACATGGAAATCATTCGATAATTGAAACGTCAAGGTAGGATCATAGATTTCTTTACGCTTAACCTTTTCAATATAAACACGAGGACTCATCTCCTCAGCATAATTGTAATAATTAGGAATACGTCCTCCAGCGATAATGCTTTTCAAATTCATCTGCTCGCACAATTCCTTGCGGGAATCATACAAACGTCGACCCAAACGCAAAGACCTGAATTCAGGATGCACAAATACTTCTATTCCGTACAGGGTGTCTCCCTCGTAATCGTGCTTGGAGAATTTCCCGTCATCGATGATTTCATAATAAGAATCGTATATGTTGTTTTTTTTCGAATTGAGAATAATAGAAAGTGCGCAGGCTACTACATGTCCATTCACTTCGACACACAATTGTCCTTCAGGGAATACATCAATTAGATCCACAATATTCTCCCTTGACCAGACATCTCCTACCCCATGATATGCTTCGGTCATAGATTTTTTCAAATCCGAATAATCTTTCTTCGAAAGCAATCTTACTTTAATATCCATAAAATTTCAGCGTTAAGTCTATTAAATATACGCAAATCTGATACCATTGTAACCCCATTGATAAAGAAAAACCCCATCAATGTGGAAATTGATGAGGTTCAGATTTGAATAACCAGATATACTATTTTTGATTGTTTATTTTTTCCTCAAGCATCTTTATGAAATAACCTCCCACCACTGATCTCGCTTTAAAACCTGCTCGTGTAGGTTTATCCGTATAAACCCAATCAGACATAGGTACGCGATCTGTAGTTTCATACATAAATTTATAAACAGGATTTATAAATTTTTGGAAAGTCACCATATCATCTGCTAAAGTTGCAGTCCACATAATCCAGTCTGTCTTTGTATATGTTCTTCTGTTATCAAGCGGTAAACCATATTGATTTTGCTTGGTGAGATAATAGTCTATTTCTGTTTTGAAGATAGATTTATCGAAGATATTCATATCCAAAAGCTTATCCCACACTAGGTTGTATTTTTGACTCCAAGTACCTTCCTTATCAAATGTGAGACGGTAATGATCGCCGTCTGCAGCCATAGATTTCCATTTTGCAGCCATATCCTTTGCTATGGCAATATATTTTTTGGATACATCCGTTTTTCCTAACATTTCCGCCAAATATCCATAGGAACCAATCGCTACGATAGCTTTGACCGATAAATTCGCATTATGTGCAAAATGTCCGGCAAAATCATCTGTACACAATTGATTATCGGGATCCAAACCATGTTCTACCAAATAATCCGTCCATGTTGTAAGTACTTCCCAATGTTTTTTGGCATAATCAGCATTTTTCTCCATTCTAGCAATTGCATAACTCAGAATCAGCATATTACCAGATTCTTCCACTGGCATATCACCCCCATAGGTCTGCCCATTACCAATTGGATATGTCCCGATATCATGTGCAGCGAAAGGCTTTGTCCATTTTTTACTCGCACTGTAATAAAAAATATGATTGAGAAGACCTTTTGCCAATTCGGGATTGTAATACAAATAAAGTGGTGCAGAAGGATAAGTAACATCCACAGTTCCAATAGAACCATTGCTGTCATTTTCCTTAGATAACCATAGCAGATCACCATTCGGAGCCTGTACAAGTTTGTGCGCTGCGATAGACTGTCTGTACGACAAGGCTATCAAGGCTGCATATTCATATCCTCCTACACGTATAGCCGTGTTCCATAGTTCGGCATCAAATTTATCACATGCCTGTTTCAATTTCGCAAAGTCTTTGTCTGCTAGTTGAAATTGTTTTTCAATCGTGCTGTTATCCTGTCTATTCCAATATGGACGAAGATTTTTACCAAAATATTGAATGGAATAAATATCATCGTATCCCAGCATAATTTTGTCAGAGTGTTTAGTAGAAACAGTAAAATTTTGGGTTAAGACAAGCTGATTTCCATTTGCTGTTGATTGAAGCGTTTGCCCTTTAAGAAATTGTTCGCGCAAAGTCGTTCCCTTTCCTGTAGCTGATTTCGATTTGTTCGCATCAGCAGCCATGTAAAAATAACCCCAGTCGATACGAATATGATCACCTTTTTTAGCCAACACTTCTTGACTTTTACTTCCTGTTTTTACATACTGTAAATTTCCAGATTTATACGTTGAACTAGTGGATTCTTGCAAAGGAGAATTTAATGCCCAATGTGAAGAAGCTTCGAGATAAAGCTGTACATCATGTTTTTTTCCATCCCGAGAGGTCACTTCGTAAGCTAAATAATTCACAGGCCTAGAAACTAATTCCAGATCGGTCAATAATAGTGGCGCAATAAAGGAAATGTTTAAATCAACTGGTCCACATTCAAATTGATAATGCGTTTGCGTTGCCTGAACATCTACTGATTTTTGAAGGGCGGTTTGTGTAAAGGAAATAGTATTTTTTCTTTCCGTATACATTCCAAAATCAAAATATCCATTAGCCACTCGATTATAACAGTAACCTGCTAAGATATTCTTGCCTTTTTTCAAAGTTTTAACCACTTCTTCAGAAAGTTTTACTCTCCGATTTTTGCCGGTAGCCTGTCCAGTATTAGCGACTTCGATCCCGTTTACATACATTATAGCATCATCATCATGCGTAAATTCCAGATACACATTTTTACCACCTAAATCTTCGTTCAATATCACTTCCCGGCGTACCCAAATCTTAGGTTCCTGCCAATCCGTTCTGGAATTAGGTTCATTATCCAACGTACCGTATGGAGCAGCTCCAGTTTTCCAATCCGAATCCGTAAAGTTGATTTGAGTCCAATCTTTAGAAGGTTCGTTCACCGTATATTTCGCAGACCAAATCTCGTGTTCACCCATCTTCGCAATAGCCTCAAGCTCAATTTCCTCTTTTCCAAGAAAACGATATGCAATACCATCGACTTTAACTACACCCAACAATGGAAACGGTTTGTCTGTCCAATGACGAACAGCATCATCATACAAATTATCCGAATAAGACCATGCACTAGTATTGGGATCAATAGTAATTAAAGGAAATGCAGGTGCTCTAAGTTGATTTTTGGAGTTTGACTGCTGCGCTAACACATGTATAGCACAGCAAACCAAAACAACCAAAAAAGTGATTTTATTTCTCAAAAAATTCATAGTGTAGTGTTTAAAATAACCTGGCTCTAGTGAGCATACAACTTACGATGTACCTCAATTAATTGTGTTTCAGGAATCTTAATTACTTTGCGGTCATACGTCATTAGACCATTTGTTTCCACTTCTACATCTGTAGTTTGCGTATAAACTGCTGCAGAAAGTCCCATTGGAATAAGTTTATCCAATTTTTCAATCAGTTGTCTATATCTGTTAAATAATTCTTCTTTATTCTTGAAACTTTGGTAGCCCCAATTGTCTTTTTGCTGCCAAACATGTCCATCTACAGGTAAACCAAGTCCACCAAACTCACCCAACGCCAAAATTTGTGTAGCTCCAAACAAATCTGGATCAGGCATAGCTGCGTCTGGATAGTTGTGAATATCCAAAATATGTCCAGTATTCATAAAATTACCACCACTAGCACTGTTCACTAATCTTGAATTATCCATCGCTATCGTCCATTCTGTAATTTCTTTAGTCTTAAATTGTCCCCAAGCTTCATTGAAAGGAACCCATACCACAATACTTGGATAATTATGCAATGTCTCCATAATGGTTTTCCATTCTTTACGGTAGTAAGCTTCAGATTCTGGAGAACGATTTTTGTCTCTTCTATCTCCTGAAATTTTTCCCGGCTGCATATCCCAGCTATTTCCTCCTAAATCCCCGCTCGGCATATCTTGCCAAACTAAAATTCCTAAACTATCACAATGACGATACCAACGTGCGGGCTCTACTTTGATATGTTTACGAATCATATTGAAGCCCATTTCTTTTGTTTTGATAACATCAAACTTAAGCGCTTCATCCGAGGGAGCAGTATGCAATCCATCAGGCCACCAGCCTTGATCAAGAGGTCCATATTGGAATACAAACTTGTTGTTAAGCAACATACGTTGAATACCATTTTTATCTTTTTCCATGGAAATTTTGCGCATAGCAAAATAGCTTTTTGCGCGGTCCAGCACTTTACCTTTACGGATTACCTGTACATCTAAATCGTACAATTTAGGGTTGGAAGGAGACCATTGTTCTAGATTTGGCACATTAATATCTAAAGTAGAATTTACGTCACCAACTTGCTCTGTTACTACTTTATTACCATCTAATACCACTACTTTGACTTGATCTCCTGCGGTAGCTCCTCCAATATTAGAAGCAAAAGTTAGCTTTCCTTCATCCAATTGTGGAGTATGTTTTGTACTCGCGATATATGTTTTTGGCACACTCTCTAACCATACTGTTTGCCAAATTCCCGTCACTGGTGTATACCAAATTCCGTGAGGATTTTTAATTTGCTTACCTCTTGGTTGAGGACCGTCATCTGTAGGATCCCAAACACGAATCACAATATCTTGTTTGGCTCCTTTTTTTACAAAAGAAGTAATATCCATGCTAAATGAATCAAAACCACCCTCGTGTCGTCCAACTAAACTTCCATTCACATAGATATCACATTGCCAATCTACCGCTCCAAAATGCAAAAGAATATTATCCTTATTCACCTTTTTATCCAAGGTAATGGTATTATGATACCATAAAGCCTTATCCTTTCCGACTTCTTTTCCTACACCTGATAAAGCAGATTCTACAGCAAAAGGCACTAATATTTTACCTTCCCATTTTTCTGGAAACTCTTTTCGGTCAGCGGCTGTAATAGCATAATTCCATAAACCATTTAAGTTTTGCCAGTTCTTTTCACGAACCAACATAGGTCTAGGATATTCCGGATGAGGTTGTTGTGGATTAACTTTTTCACCCCAAGGAGTCGAAATTTTCGAACCCGCTGGTTTCCATTCTTGGGCAAAAGTAAGCTGGCCCGCCAGCATTAGGCATGCTACAAAAATCTTTCTTTTCATCAAATTTGTGTTATTATGTTAATTATTATTTTACAACTGGAAATGCTGATATACGCAATCTTGCTGCGCCCATCGGTATCAATTCTACGACCTGCTCTTTGCTGTCTACCACAAGCGGACTTAAAGGGAGCTCACCTGTCAATCCATGCCGATCAACTAACCATTCTTTCAGCTGTTTAGCTTTTATAGTGATGGATATAGGAACAGTATTCGCTTCAAAAGGAAATGAATCCTTAGGCCACGCTTTTTTGTTGACTGTCAAATTCTCTGGACGCTCCAACTCACTTTTTACAATACCATAGTTCCAATCGCTGGCAGGCAAAATTTCATAAGAAGGCCATTTTGAAGGGTCGGCATTCTCTTGCCATTTCGAATCCCCGATAGCTGACACCTTACTGTCTTTTTCAACGTATTGCTCCTTTATTTTTAAAGAATAAGTCAAAGGGCCACGCATGATACTTACTGCATTTTTATTCTTTTCCCAAGTTTTGACTTTTACAGCCATAGGCAAAATAAGTTCTACCTTATCGTCATTATTCCACATACGATCAATTTTGAAGTATTTTGCTCCACGTGACACGTTATATTTTTTTCCATTGATTTTTACCTCAGCTTTTTCAGCCCAATTTGGAATGCGTAAATAAAAGGGAAACTGAACATTTTTCTGTTTGGTGTTCACTTCAAAGTTTATCACTTCCTCAAATGGGTAATTAGAAGTTTGCTTAATACTTACTTCGCTTTTATTTCCGACTTTCACATCGACCGTCGATGCAGCATATAGAACCGCAGCTACACCATTATCATTCGTTGCCATATATAAATGTTCGGCATAATAAGGCCAACCTTGACTGTGGTTATGTTGACAACACCTAGAGCTGAATGGATTCATCATCAAAAATGGTCCACTATTATCTATACCAGGCGCATGATTTTTACTGTCGCTAATCGTCATATTAGGACTAGTGATGTATCGCAAAGCTTTAAAATCTGCCGTCACAGCTGCTGGATAAGTGTTAAAAGCCACTTCCTCCGCATGATCAGCCCAAAATGGATCGCCCGTGATGCCTAATAGAATCTCATTGGAAGCCATCTGTTCCACCATACCACAAGTTTCTACGCCTTGTCGCGGATCCGTGTAACCAGGTCGAGCATTTTCATCAGCGCCAAACATTCCGCCTGGAACTTGTCCAAATACTTCGCGAACAAAATGAAAATTGTCATACGTAGCTTTTAAATGTTTTGCATCTTGGCTTTGTAAATAAAAGGTTGCTGGCTCTCGAAAACATTGCGCCACATTCACATTATGCCAATTCGGCAAATCATTTTGCTTTGTCCAATCCGCCGTATTGCGATGTAATTTTTCCGCTAAATCAAGCAGCCACTCATTTCCTTTAGTGCGATTATATAACCAGTACACGGATAAGATATTATCCCCGCCACGACTATTTTCCCAATAATCTTTTAATAAGAAACTATCTGGTAAATTATATTGCCATTTGAAATAATTGGTCATCAATGTCAATACGCGCTCATCTCCACTGTACTCATAATAGGATTGCAAGCACCAAAGCATAATCATATTTCCCCACAAGTCAGGTTTATTGTTTCGAAGAATTAGAGGTCCAAAGTAACCATCAGGACGTTGGCTTTGAATCGCTGCCTCCAACCAAATTTTGGATTCCTCAATTATCTTTGGATCATTCAAGATATAGCCCAGATGCGCATAGCCTTTTAGCCAATACGGAACTTCCTCCCAACCATGATCTCCCGAACCATCTTTACTTAACCAAGCATTATTTTTCTTTGAAAGCCAAGCACTGATCTCGCCCAAATTACCTGTTAAGCCTTCTTTTTGCAATTCCAAATAGCGTCCTAACCATCCTGATGGTCGAATATTTCCGACAGGAAGCTTAATAAGCACATTTTGCTTCAAAGGCTGACGATTATTAATATAATAAACATTGCTAGATTCTACTGGCAAGTCTTGTATACTACCAATTGTTTCCTGCTGCGCAGATAAATTAGAAAAAGTCAAGCCTAAAACTAGTGCAAGAAATAAATGCCTTTTCATCTGTAGATAGGATTATAATTTTGAAATAATTGATTACTCAAATATAAAAGCCTTATTCCTAATCCTGTCAACAATTTATCTCAAAATAATATCGTTTTGTATCAATGCACCCTATTTATCCCTTCGAATGCTACTATAGATATATTCTTTGTATATTTTTGTAGAAATAGGTTATATATTTATAACAATTACAGATACCATTATAAACAAAAATTTTCACGACAGCATGATGAAATATATAGGTCTATGGTTATGCGCCCTCATAGTTATTATACTTCCTACAGCGTTGTATGCCCAGCCCTATTACTTCAATCATTACCAAATCAATGATGGTCTTTCCAATAATACAGTTATCTGTAGCATGCAAGACAGTTACGGTTTTTTGTGGTTCGGAACTAAAGATGGTCTCGATCGATTTGATGGAAATAGCTTCAAACATTTTGATATCAAGAATCAACTACGCAATACAATTGCTAACAATATAATTTCGCTAGTAGAAGATGACCACAAACAAATTTGGATCGGCACCGATCAGGGAATTTACATTTATAATCCGCTATATGAAACTTTTACATTACTGAATCAAGAATTCGCTAATTCTGACGTCCCCGTAATCAAAAAAGATTACAGAAATAATATTTGGTTTATCGCTAACCAAAATCTTTATTTTTATGATTTCACTAAAAAAATAATCAAAAAAATAACCGCTGACCAAAATAATATTTCTGCTTTATACTGTACGAATGAAGGTAAATTATATTATGGAACATTCACTGGAAAAATATGTTTATTAGAACAATTTGAATCAAAAACCATTCTCGACCTTGAACGCATATATGGCCCTAAAGATTGGTTTGCCATTCAAAAAATTATTGAAAATGATCGAGGACAATTAATTTTTGGCACCTCTAAGGCAGGGGTTGGATCCATATCAAAAGGTGACAAAACAGTAAATTGGCTGTTAGGAATCGAACATCTGAGGCAATTTTTATATGTACGCGACATCTTTCAATTGAATAATCAAGAATATTGGTTTGCTACCGAATCAGGGCTATTCATATATAATATTGAAAGTAAAAAATTCATCAATATCAAGAAAGCAGAAAATAATCCTTGGGGTCTATCCGACAACGCTATTTACAACATTCTAAAAGATAAAGATGGAGGAATTTGGTTGGGCACATATTTTGGCGGCATTAATTACTACCATAAGAATAATAATCTTATTCAGAAATTCATGTCCAAAATGCAAGGAGGAGATCTGTTAGGAACAGTAGTTCGAGTCATCAACAAAGATAAAAATGGTAAAATCTGGCTGGGTACAGAAAATGGAGGACTGAGTAAGCTCGATCCCCTTACTAATAAGATAGAAAACTATAGTGTTGAAAATGTAGGTCTAGCAGACAATAATATACACGGTCTCCTAACATATGAAGACAATATCATACTTGGCACCTTCGTCTACGGTATGGATATTTTCAATTCTACACAAAAAAGGGTTATTTACCACGCCGAATATGATGGCAACTCTTCAACTTCATTAAAAAGCAACTTCTTATATGATATAAAAAAGAGTAAATCTGGAAAAATATTACTTGCTTCGACGCGTGGGCATTATTCCTTCGATATAAAAAACAAATTCTTTCATCCCATACTAGATGTTCCTTTTAGAATGTCTTATACTACGGTATTCGAAGATAGCAATGGATATGTATGGTTAGGCACTTGGAGAAATGGGCTATATATGTATCACCCAAACAAAAAAATTAAAAAACATTTTATTCATCAAGCAGACAACCCAAATTCACTACCCAACAATAAGATTAATTTTATTGCTGAAGATTCCAAGGGAAATATTTGGATAGCTACCGAAGGTGGCCTGAGTAAGTTAATATACAAAAATGGTGATTTTGAATTTGTTAAGCCTAAAATATCGCTTCCTAGTAAAATTGTTTTCGCGATATTAGAAGATAAAAGTAATAACCTTTGGATTACTACATCTAAAGGTCTAACTAGATATAACCCTACATCAAATAATACACGATTATTTAATATAGAATCAGGATTGCCCTCGATTCAGTTTAATTATAACTCAGCATTTGATGATGGAGAGGGAAATTTTTATTTCGGCACTATCAATGGTTTGATTCGGTTCAATCCAGAAAAACTTAATCAAATAAAATACAATGCTAATACGCCTATTTATATTACCAAATTAACCATCAATAATAAGGAAATCCATCAATATGATCCTGATTCACTATTGAAACATTCTATACTATTTACTGATGAAATCATTCTTCAATACAACCAGTCCTCATTTAGCCTGGATTTTACAGCTTTACTATTTGATTCGCCACAATCCGTAAAATACAGTTATAAATTAGATGGTATAAATAAAGATTGGGTCACAACAAATGGTTCCAATCGCGCACATTTTACTAAATTACTGCCAGGAAATTACGATTTCGTCGTGAAAGCTGAGGATCCAAATGGCATAGCCATCAGCAGCGAACGCAAACTTAAAATAAAAATACTACCTCCATTTTGGGCAAGTATTCCAGCTTTCATTCTTTACTTCATTATTATTATAGGACTTATTTTATTTGTAGCATATCATTTCAGTGAACGAATAAAGCAAAAGAATAAAGAACATTTATTGACCATTCAAAATCAACGTGAACAAGAGCTTTATCAAGCAAAAATCAATTTTTATACGGATGTAGTACACGAAATTCGTACACCCCTTACGTTGATAAAAGCACCGCTGGAGAAATTGATTAGTAAAGTACCTGAAAATCCAATTACGGATAAATTGCTAAAGAATATTCAAAATAATACAGAACGTTTGATATCGCTGAGCAATCAACTGTTGGATTTTAGAAAAGTAGAAACCAAAGGTTTTAAATTCCATTTTGAACTAAAAAACATTAGCCTCGCGACGCAGGATATTGTTGATAACTTCAGAGAGACTCTAGATTCACAACATAAGAAATTGACATATGTCATAGCAAAAAACATTGAATCGTATATCGATTTGGATGCTTATGAAATTATTTGCAATAATTTACTCAACAACGCTTTGAAATATTCCAAAAAGATAATTGAATTACATCTTGAAAAAGATGAAGAGAACAGTGTATTACTATTAACCATTAAAAATGATGGACTGCTTATCCCTGATGAAGATAGAGAATACGTTTTCGAGCCTTTTAACCGCTTAGAACACAACAAAAGCATACCTGGAAGCGGATTAGGACTGGCATTATCGCAATCTCTGGCACTCAAAATGAATGGAATAATTAATTACAATATTGATAATAAAAATCTTAATACCTTTACGCTACGACTACCTTTAAACCAAACTTATGTCTATGAATGCTAAAGCCAATATTTTATTAATAGATGATCATGCTGAATTGCTCGAATTCATTGCCGATGATTTGATGGAAGATTACCATATCACCAAAGCATCAAATGGAGTCGAAGCCTATGCCCTCTTTGAGCATGAAAATTTCGATCTTATAGTCAGCGATGTGATGATGCCGGATATGGATGGTTTTGAATTTTGTGAAAAAGTCAAAACTAACATGAATTTAGCGCACATTCCAATCATTCTGCTTACGGCGAAAAATACCTTGGAGTCTAAAATCAAAGGTTTGGAATACGGCGCTGATGCGTACATCGAAAAACCTTTTTCATTAGCCTTTTTACGTGCACAAATAAGCAGTTTACTGAATAACCGTACGCGCGTAAGAGAATTCTTTTTTAAGAATCCGACTTCGCAAATACAACAAATTGGACAAAATCAGAGCGACAAAGAGTTTTTGATGAAAATTGAAGAAATTATCTTGGAGAATTTGGATAATTCGCAATTTAATGTCGATAAAATGGCTGATATTCTTTGTATGAGTAGACCTACTTTATATAGAAAGATTAATGTGGTTTCTAGTCTCTCACCCAATGAATTAATTAATCTGACCAGACTTCGTCGTTCGGCTGAATTACTTACGCAAGGAAAATTAAAAATCTACGAAATATCCAACCTGTTAGGTTATAGCTCTGCTCAGCATTTTTCTAGGAATTTTCAAAAACAGTTTGGTTTAAGTCCGAGTGAATTTCAAAATAAACAAAACAATAAGGACATACCTCTCGATTAGTATGTCCTTATTTGCTATTTCTTATTCTTCTTGAATTGATCGCATAATGCCCATTGCGTCGCAAAGGAGAACATAAACATGCCCTCGACTTGGTTTTTCGCTTCGTCTTTATTCCATCCTCCTAACAAATCTGAAGGCAATAAACCTTTATAATTAAAATTAACATGCGAATACGCTATATTCTTATGGAATGCTTCAATATATGGAGTTACTGAATTATCAAATGGGGCCAAATCTATGTAACCTCTTAAAAGGACAATATTAAACCAATTGCTAAATCCCTCATGTGGAAAAGTGTAATGATTTTGTACTTGTAAATTAGGTTTTGCAAAATGCTCAAAACTCGCCTTAGCCAAATTTTTGGCCTCTTCCAAATAGACTTTTTTCTTTGTTGCTCGATATAAGTCTACAGCTCCTGAAAGCATAGTGCCACTATTATAGGTAAAATTTTTACCAATTGGCTTATTCAATGCGGTGTGTGCTCTGAACTTTTCTCCATTTATTTCTTCATAAACAATAGAACAATTCGGGTCACAGCCTCCCATCATATCCGTATACACTCCATTATCATTTAGTAAATACTTCTTTTGCCATTCATATATTTTTACAGCGTAAGCCAAATAATAGTCTTTCTTGTTTATCGACCTAGTCTTTCTAGTTTTACGATCTTTGGTATCAATATATCGCTCAAAGACCTTATCCTTTTTTCCTTTATAGATTTCGTGCAGCCAAACAAGCGGACTAATCATTGGACCATTACTACAGGCGTGTTTGGTGACATAACCTGGTCCCCAAGGAATCCCGCCATATTCTTTACCATTTTCGTCCCGCGTCGCATCCCAGCCATCCAGTACATAAGATGTTAAATATTCTGCTTTTTGCAAGTATGTTTCATTTTTTGTTAAATGATACGAATCTAACAACTCGCGAATCAACCACATTTGATCGTCATATACATTATAAATACCTGATACTCTAGCCTTTCCTTTTTCATTCACTCTGTCCACAGCATATACACTCCAGGTATTTGTTTGTGTAAATGAGGTAAGCTCAAAAGTGCCTAAATAATAATCCGCGTTATCATATAATTTCTCGAGTAGATTTTTATACTTTTTAATGGTCTCCAAATCTTGTGAAGAAGATTGGTGCAAAGATTTTAAAATCGAATTCACAGCCTCAATAGCAGAAGTATACATCCACACGCTTGCCTTTTCTCGCGAACGCTCTTGCGTAAACGGATTGTAAAATCTATACATGGTTGAATAATCTTGCGAAAAGTAATAGCGTAATGCATTATCTAGCAATTCCATACTTTTATTTAGATCCGAATTATGGGGCTTCAATTGAAATGTATCTGTAGTTGAAGCCTTTAGCTTTAAAGCTTCTGTATTACACCACATCAATAAAATGCAAAAACAACAGGCTAGAGCTCTTTTAAGGGAAATATTCATTATAGTTTATAATTTAGCAAATAAAATTCATAGGGTCAGGTTGTTATACCCTTCTATTTCGAAGATATTAATTAATAAATCGTATGTAAAATATATGAGACAAATTACATCTTTAATGAGAAAAATTGACATCCCAACCAATTCATTATAAGCTAACTTTGAGTAATCAATTATAAATAAATTAGCATAATAAATTTAATTATTGTCGCACGCAAGCCCAACCAAATAGGATAATGAATTATTTGGTTCTTGTCAGCTAAAAAAATCGAAAGTTAAAGTCAATTAACTAAAACGATTTAGCTATTCTTAAATAATTAAGTTATTTCTAAGAAAAACATTTAGCCAATTATATCGCTTATGAGAAACATAACTACATTAAGCTTTACCCATAATTACAAACATTTGCTATGGATGGTATTAACCATTGCATTTGGATTATGGTCATGCAAATCAGAACAACAAACCACAGAAACGGTCACACCCTTCAACCCTAGCCAACCCGTAGTGGTATCCGATTTTACACCGAAAACTGGTGGAGCGGGCCAACGCTTAGTAATTTATGGCAAAAACTTTGGGAACGATCCTTCTATCATTAATGTCACTATTGGTGGACAACCAGCAATTGTGATTAGTGCACAAGGAGAATCTATTTATTGCTTAGTTCCATCTAAGGCATATGAAGGGGATATCGAGGTGCGTATTGGGGAAAATCAAACTCCAGTTATTGGTAAAGCAAACGAAAAGTTTGCCTATCAACGTAAAATGGTAGTATCTACCGTAATAGGCTACCGCAATGAACGCGGAGATGAACCTTGGAGAGATGGAAAATTCAAAGATCCTGACCAAAATAAAATGGCCAGTGGATTTTGGGAACCTTCACACATGAAGTTTGATCCTAAAAATCCAAAGCATTTGTGGGTAACTTTTGACAATAATAATGGGCTATACTTACTGAATTTTCAGGACAGTACCGTAACCAAAGTGAGATCCAACTTCAATAGACCACGCAGCGTAGATTTCACTTTAGATGGAGATCATATGATTATTGCAGAAGATCGCGGAGGTGAAAATGATGGTGCCACCACCCTATTATCTCGTGGAAGAAACTTTTTAGATACAGAAATTTTAACACGCTACCGTCAATGCAACGGCGCTACTGTACATCCAGTCAATGGAGAGATGTATTTCAACAGTTACGAAAAAGGTCAATTTTTCAAATTTGATATGAATAAGTATTTCTCTCAGGGTTTAGGGCAGAAAGATTATGAAACTCTATTCTTTGTACATGATCCACAATGGGAATATAAGACATTTATTCATCCAACAGGGAACTATGCGTATATCATTGTGATTAATAGACATTATATATTGCGCGTGGACTACAACTGGGAAAAGAAACAATTTAACCAACCTTATCTGGTTTGTGGGCAGTTAAAAAGTGCGGGTTATACAGATGGTGTAGGAGCAAGCGTAAGACTTAATGAGCCTTATCAAGGTGTATTCGTGAAAAATGAGGATTATGCCGCTGCTGGCAAAACTGATGAATATGATTTCTATTTCACTGACCAATTAAATCACGCGATTCGCAAACTTACACCAGATGGTATTGTATCCACTTTTGCTGGACGCGGAAGTTCTAGTCTCAACGGTAATCCATGGGGTTATGTGGACGGTGATTTAAGATTGGAAGCTCGCTTTGATAGACCTACCGGTATTGCCTACAGTGAGGAAGAGAAAGCATTCTATATCGGTGATCGTGCCAATAGACGCTTCAGAAAAATTGCTTTGGAAGGTGATAATTAAGCTAACCAAATAACACGTAATATTCAAAAAATCACAACCTTAGTAACAGCATAGAATTATGAATAAATTCTTACTAACCTGTTTTTTACTTCTTAGCGTCATCAGTCTGACGTTAGCACAGGAAATAGTTGAAGTAACTGGTATTGTTTTAGATGCACAAAAAAATCCTTTACCAGGTGTTACTGTCCATGTACTGGATGCACCTGGCCTGGGAACAATCACAGATAATAAAGGACAATACAAAATTAAAGCAGAACGCTATAAAAAATTAGTTTTCAGATCAGTAGGTTATAAAACCCAAGAGATTCTGATTAAAGATGATTTCAAGATTAATATTACCCTACTCGAAGATGAATCCAATGTATTAGAAGAGGTAGTCGTGACGGGTATGGGTAACCAGACTAAACTGACCCTCACAGGAGCTGTCACAACAGTGAATGTTGATGATTTGAAATCGAATCCTACTTCTAGTATTACGAATGCTTTGGCGGGAAATGTAGCTGGTGTAATGGCGATGATGCAATCCGGACAACCTGGAAGAAATATATCTGAATTCTGGATTCGTGGTATATCTACTTTTGGAGGAGGAACATCGGCATTAGTTCTTGTGGACAATATCGAACGAAACATCAATGATATTAACATCGAAGATATCGAATCCATATCCGTACTTAAAGATGCCGCAGTAACAGCAATTTACGGTTCCAAAGGAGCTAATGGTGTAATTTTAATCACTACAAAACGTGGTAAAGAAGGTAAAATCAACATCAGTGTCAAAAGTGAAACCATTTATAATACGCGTACCATCACGCCGGAGTTTGAAGATGGTTTTACCTACGCTAAGCTTTTAAATGAAGCGCGTATTACAAGAAATTTTGAGCCAGTTTACCAACCCGAAGAACTTGAAATTTTACGATTAGGGCTTGATCCCGATTTGTATCCAAATGTAGATTGGCAAGATAAATTATTAAACGACGGCGCTATGACCTACCGTGCTAATTTGAATATGAGTGGTGGTGGTTCGACTGCACGATATTTCGTTTCAGGTAGCTATATCGAGGAAGGTGGTATGTATAAAATTGATGAAAATCTAAAAAAGGATTACAATACCAACGCCAATTACAAAAGATGGAATTACCGTCTTAATACTGATATGAACATCACCAAAACTACAATATTAAAAGTCGGCGTAGCGGGAGCTTTAGGAAAGCGCAATAGTCCGGGCTTAGGAGATGGAGACTTTTGGGGTGCCTTATTTGGATATTCCCCAATTAATTATCCGATAACCTATTCCAATGGACGGATTCCTGCTGCAGGTGAAGGAAATAAAACCAATCCTTGGGTAATGGCTACACAGTCAGGCTATAACGAAAACTGGACTAATAATATTCAAATTGACATTAATGTTGAACAAAATTTAGATTTTATTACAAGAGGTCTTCGCGGAAGGGGAATAATTGGCTATGATACTTGGAACAACAATAATATTAGAAGGTTAAAATGGCCAGAACAATGGCGCGCAGATCGAGCACGTAATGTGAATACTGGAGAAATTATTTTCTATAAAGTATCGGATCCAAGAGAAATGTATCAAGAGAGTTCTGCTAGTGGTAATAGAAGGGAATTCTTAGATTTCATGTTTAATTATGACCGTGGATTCAATGGGCACAATGTAGGTGCTGTAGCACGCTTTACGCGTGATGCACTTGTTCAAACAGTTAATTTAGGAAATGATATTAAAAATGGTATAGCGCGCAGAAATGAAGCTTTAGCTGGTCGACTAACCTACAATTTTAGAAATCGCTACTTTACAGATTTCAACTTTGGATATACAGGTTCTGAAAACTTTTCTCGCGGCAATCAATACGGCTTCTTCCCTGCTGTATCCTTTGCTTGGAATATTTCAGAAGAAAAAATATTTAAAGAAAATGCCGATTGGATGGATTTGCTAAAAGTAAGATTCTCTTATGGTAAAACAGGTAATGACCAACTCATGGGAGGTGAGCGTTTCCCTTATCTTTACAATATCTCTACGGCAGGAGGATACCAATGGGCTGACTTCGGATCTGATAGAGGATATGGAGGATTAAGATACTCCCAAGTAGCTTCACCTTATGTATCTTGGGAGGTATCTATTAAGAAAAACTTAGGTTTCGACATCAATCTATTCAAAAACAAATTTGAAAGTTCTATTGAATTGTTTGATGAGAAACGTACCGACATTTATATGCCAAGAAATTTCCTACCTGAAATTGTAGGATTAGAAAGTATTCCTCGCGCCAATGTTGGAGAGGTTAGTTCTAAAGGTTTCGAAGGAAGATTCTCTTATAGACAAAAAATAGGTGAAGTAAACATTACAGCCCGTGGAAATGTCACCTATAGCAAAAATAAAATAATAGAAAGAGACGAAGAAAACAATGTTTATCCGTACCAAAATTCAGAAGGATTTCGTGTAGATCAAGCGAAAGGTTTGATAGCATTGGGTCTATTTAAAGACTATGAAGATATCAGAAACAGCCCTACACAGACCTTCGGGGTTTACCAACCTGGGGATATCAAATACAAAGATGTAAACGGAGATGGCGTGGTCGACAATGGTGATATTGTAGCTATTGGTGCGACTAGAAGACCCAATTTAATATATGGTTTAGGATCTTCATTTCAATGGAAAGGAATCGACATCAATTTGCATATTCAAGGTGCGGGAAAATCCACTTTTTCTACCTACGGAAAGACAGTATATGTGTTTAGTGAAGGTGAATGGGGACAGGTCATGAAAGGGATTATGGGAGATAACAGATGGATTTCAGCAGATATTTCAGGAGATCCTTCTACAGAAGATCCAAATGCTTCCTACCCAAGATTAAGTTATGGCTCAAATCCAAATAATTTCAGAGAATCTACTTATTGGTTAAGAAATGGTAAATACTTAAGACTTAAAAACATTGATATTGGTTATTCACTGCCTAAAAGTCTTACTAATAGAATCAGAACCAACAATATTAGACTCTTTTTAGCAGGCCACAACTTGTTGACTTGGTCAGAATTCAAACTTTGGGATCCGGAATTGGCGACACCTCGAGGAGAAGATTATCCATTGCCAAAATCAGTAACTTTTGGTGTAAACATAAACCTGTAAAAGTAAAAGAAATGCGAAAATCAATATATTATTTACCTATACTAATAGCTTTTATCTGTATTAGTTCCTGTCAAAAAGGATACTTAGAATCCGACACACTATTTAAAGATAGAATGACTGAGGAGAAAGTTTTTGAAAGCAAAAACTATGCTGAACAATGGCTAGCTCACATCTTTGAAGAATTTAAGGGTATTAATGCGGACGTAGCGAGTAAAGGTAATACACCGCACAATTTTTCGGATGATATGTATTACGGTGACCGTGACAAAGATTATGATCCCTCGAAAAATGAACTATCGTACAATATGTTCAAAATGGGATTGTATACCGAAAACGACAAGCAAGGTTCATGGACGCAATCGTATCGTGGGATACGAAATGCGACAACATTTATTCATAAGATATACATGAATAAAGAAATGTCTGCTGATGAAATCGAAGATTATCGTGGACAAGCGCGCTTCGCACGTGCTTACCTGTACTGGCTATTGCTTCGTAAATACGGTCCTATTCCAATACTTCCAGATGAGGGATTGGATTATACGGATAGTTATGACGAATTAGCTACACCACGAAATACTTACGAAGAATGTGCCGAATTTATCAGTAGTGAAATGCTACAAGCGGCCAAAGAAATGGAAAAATTGGGCTTATCTAGAGGACAAGATGCTTCCGCTAGACCTACAGTAGGTGCAGCATTAGCCACACGTGCTAAAGCCTTACTATATGCTGCAAGTCCAATGGCAAACGGTAATAATTCTGAATTTGCTGCAAAGCTTGTGGATCATGAAGGTAAAAGATTATTGTCAGCAGAATATCAAGAAGTAAAATGGGCTAAAGCTGCTGCTGCTGCTCGTGATGTTATGGAGCTCGGTGTATATGAATTATATACTGTTCCTATCCAAGTAACGGGAAATGATGCTACTATTATCCCACCAAACGATGGTAATTTTGCCAACAAGGATTGGCCATTGGGTTGGGCGAACATAGATCCTACGAAATCTTATGCACAAGTATTTGATGGAACACTTGTACCTTCAGGTAATCCAGAACTGATCTTTACCAGAGGAAACAATCAAAGCTCGGAAGATATAAGAATGATGGTTGCGCATGCCTTGCCAAGATCAGCAACAGGTTGGAATACGCATGGATTGACGCAAAAATTGGTAGATGCCTACTACATGAATGACGGTACGGATGTACCGGGTAAAGATAAAGAAATAGGACGTGGAAATGGATCCAACCGGGCAACAGGTTATGTAACGGCCAATGACGTTGCAGCGCGTCGATACAGACCGTTGATGGAAGGTGTATCTCTCCAATACGCAAATAGAGAACCAAGGTTTTATGCTTCTGTAGCTTTCAACGGTAGTTTCTGGACACTTTTCAATGAAACGCAAGAACGTAACCGAAATCAACAAGTATTCTATTATAGAGAAGATTCACGTGGAAACGGTTTCAATTCCTCGAATGCATACTGGTTAAGAACAGGATTCGGTATTAAAAAATATGTTCATCCAAGTGATACTTATGAGGGAGGTATTGCAGAGCGTATTGTGCAAAAAGCCGAACCGGCTATTCGCTACGCCGATATACTATTGATGTACGCAGAAGCGCTCAATGAATTAGATGGTTCACACAGTATTGCATCATGGAAAGGAACCACCTATTCCCTATCTCGAGATATTACCGAAATACAAAAAGGTATTCATCCCGTAAGAATACGTGCAGGTGTACCTGACTATTCCGAAGCAATTTATTCTAATAAAGCTGAATTACGTAAAACGATTAAGAGAGAGAGATTTATTGAATTGCTTGCAGAAGGTCAACGCTATTATGATTTGAGACGTTGGTTGGATGCTGCTGTGGAAGAAGCTCTACCTGTGTATGGTTGTAATATATTGATGAATGCAGGTAATAGAGATCTATTCCATACACCAGTAGCGACTTGGGTATTGAAAACAACATTTGCAGACAAAATGTGGTTTTGGCCTATTAAACATTCGGAACTAAAAAGAAATAAAAAACTTACGCAAAATCCGGGTTGGACATATAACGATTAAGAGTATCACATGAAAAAGAATTATATAAAATATTTAGTCTTAGCACTTTTATTTGCTAACACCTCATGTAATGACGAATGGAAGGAAGAACAATATGAAAACTACATTTCATTCAAAGCTCCTTTAGGCAATCAGGGTGTTTCGGACATCTACGTACGTTATAAGGATAATCAAAAAACGACTTTTAAGTTGCCTGTTGTGGTGAGTGGGTCAACTACGAATGCACAAAACATTTCGGTCAAAATAGATGTAGATCGAGATACTTTGGATATCTTAAATTATGAAAGATTTCAAAATAGAACCGATTTCTATTACAGAATGCTTCCGAGTGAATATTTTTCTTTCAATCCAACTTTAGACATAAAATCTGGAGAAAACATCGGCTTGTTAAATATTGATTTCACGCTAAAGAATATCAATCTAGTTGAAAAATGGGTGTTGCCTTTGACTATTGTGGAAGGATCATCTTCTTACACGCCTCATCCACGCAAACATTACAAAAAAGCGCTATTGCGAGTAAATCCGTTTAATAATTTCTCTGGGACATACGGAGGGACTGCTTTAAGAACTTTTATGGATGGAGCCGAAAATGAAACTTCCATCGTCAAAAGTGAAGTAAAAGCCTATGTGGTGGATGAAAATACCGTTTTCTTCTATGCAGGCGCCCTTGATGAAGAAAGACAAGATAGACAGAACTATAAGATTTATGCTCGTTTCAACGACAGTGGCGGCGTAGAATTGTACGCGGATAATCCGCTTCTGAATTTTGTGGTAAACAAAGATTTGAGTTATACGGTGAATGAAATGATCGAACCGAACTATCCATACTTGCTACGGAGAACAATAACAATTAACAATATAGATTATAATTTTACAGACTATACGATGATACCCAATATCAATATTCGGTATGCTGTAAAAGGAACCCTGAGTTTACAACGTGTATTAAATACGCAAATACCTGACGAAGACCAGGCTATTCAGTGGTAATGGAGAACGAACAGAAAAGCCCTATCAAAATTGATAGGGCTTTAATTTTTTACGCTTCGCCTTTTGGGTGAAGATCCAAAGGATAAGGAAAATCTTTAGATACTGATTCAGCCTGTTGTTGCTGTTGGTTTTGTGCGGCAGCTTTTAACTGCGCTTCAAAACGTGCTAAATTATCTTGTAATGCACCTAATAAACGAGCTGCATGCTCAGGCGTCATAATGATTCTTGATTTTACTTTAGCTTTAGGCATTCCTGGCATTACTTGGATAAAATCCAATACAAATTCTGAAGAAGAATGGTTAATGATAGCCAAGTTAGAATAAATACCCTCAGCTACTTCTTCTGATAACTCGATACTTAATTCGTTATTTTGTGGAAGGTTTTGATTTTTTTCACTCATCTCTATACTATTTAATCTTTATTTATTTCGTAAAACTTCTAAAATCTTGACCATCTTCGATTGTCAATAATGTTTCATAGATCAAGCGGATAACATTATCCACGTCTTCTTTGTGCACCATCTCAACCGTTGTGTGCATATAACGCAAAGGTAAGGAAATCAATGCAGAAGGCACACCACCATTGGAGTATGCAAATGCATCGGTATCGGTACCTGTAAATCTTGAAGAAGCTTGTCTTTGGAATGGAATATCATTTTTCTGTGCAACTTCAATCAATTGTCTGTTCAAATTAATCTGAACTGCAGGAGCATATGATACTACAGGACCTTTACCACAAGCCAAATCTCCTTGCGTAATTTTGTTGATCATTGGTGTCTGCGTATCGTGTGTTACATCTGTCACGATAGCCACGTTCGGTTTGATCCAATCTGCAATCATTTCAGCACCACGAAGACCGATTTCTTCTTGTACTGAATTTACAATGTATAGACCGAAAGGTAGATTTTTTTTATTTTCTTTCAACAAACGCGCTACCTCAGCAATCATAAAACCACCTGCACGGTTGTCCAATGCACGACCTACATAGTAGCGGTCATTCAAAATCATGAACTCATCTTCGTAAGTCACGACTGACCCCACATGAATTCCTAAAGCTTCTACTTCTTCTTTGCTAGTACAACCACAGTCCAAGAAAATGTTTTTCAATGATGGTGATTCTTCTTTTTCTCCTGAACGCGTATGAATAGCTGGCCATCCGAAAACCGCTTTCACGGCACCATTATCTGTGTGAATATTAACACGCTTAGAAGGTGCAATCTGATGATCAGAACCACCATTGCGAATGACATAGATAAGTCCATCTTTTGTAATGTAATTCACAAACCAAGAAATCTCATCAGCATGCGCTTCGATTACCATTTTATATTTAGCATCGGGGTTGATAATACCTACTGCAGTACCATAATTATCGATATAGGTCTCATCTACATAAGGTTTCAAATAATCTAACCACAAACGCTGTCCTTCCCATTCAAATCCTGTTGGCGAAGGATTATTTATATATTTTTCAAAGAATTTTACAGATTCTTCTGTTACGACAGTTTGATGTTTTACCTCTTTACTACTCTTCTTTGCCATGCCTTATTTTGTTTGCACACAAAATAAAAAATAATTATTCGATTCCAAAAAATAATCATATTCTTATTGACGGTAGCATATAAACAATTTTTAGTTTTATATTTACAGCTTCTAAATAATCATATATGGATTTTATTTATAATGTTATTCACTGGTCAGGTGCTGAAAATATTTTTAGTATAGGTTCTTTTGGAATTCGCTATTACTCCATGTGCTGGTTGCTTGCTTTTGTGGTTTCTTACATCTTAATGTTGGAAATATTTAAGCGTGAAACCTTAGCATTAGCGACTTTCAAAGCAGGAAAACCGCAAGATTTATTGGATAAATTGACCATATATATTTTCTTAGGCACCATTTTAGGTGCACGAATAGGACACTGCTTGTTCTACGAATTTGATTATTATAGTCAAAATCCATTAGAAATGATTTTGCCATTTAGCAAACGTTCGGGTAGCTGGGAGTTCACGGGATTTGCTGGATTAGCTTCTCATGGAGGAGCTATAGGAATTTTGACAGCCTTGATTTTATTTTCGCGAAAAACAAAGATCAACTTCATGTGGCTTGCAGACAGATTAGTATTAGTTGTTCCTATCGCAGGCGCTTTTATACGTATCGGAAATTTCTTTAATTCTGAAATTATTGGAAAGGAAGCCGATCCAAATCTTCCTTGGGCGGTGGTATTTACGAAAGAAGACAATCTTCCTCGTCATCCAGGTCAATTGTATGAAGCAGTAGCATATATCATTCTGTTCTTTGTATTGTGGGCCTTTTATAAGAAAAATTCGAATCCAAAACCAGGTTTACTGTTTGGCATATTTTTAGTCTGTCTTTTCAGTATAAGGTTCTTTGTTGAATTTTATAAAGAAAATCAAGAAGCCTTCGAGAATAATATGTTTATCAATATGGGGCAATTGCTGAGCATACCATTTATTCTGGCAGGATTATTTTTAATTTTTAGACCCACAACCAAAAAAGCATAAAAAATATTACACTATACCAAGCCTCTTAAAAATTTTCAAGAGGCTTTTTTAATTCCTTATGAAAACAAATAAAAAACTTATTCTGCTGATCCTCGGATTATTATCTGCTATTGGTCCTTTTTCCATTGATATGTATCTACCAGCTTTCGATACGATAGCACAAGATTTTGATACAAATATTGAAAAAGTACAATTATCGCTTACCTCATTTTTTGTTGGTATTGCAATTGGACAAATGATTTATGGTCCACTACTCGATAGATATGGTCGCAAAAAACCATTAATCATAGGATTGTGCATCTATGTTATTACTTCTATTTTATGTGTTTTGACACGCAATGTAGAAAGTTTGATAGTATTGCGCTTTATTCAAGCTTTAGGCAGTTGTGCTGGCATGGTAGCCTCTCGAGCGATGGTTCAAGATTATTATCAGGGAAAAGAAGCCGCTCGCGTATTTAGTTTGTTGATGCTTGTCATTGCCATCTCCCCTATTTTGGCTCCTTCTGCAGGCGCATTTCTATTGGATCATTTTGATTGGCATTATATTTTTATTGCACTATTTAGTATTGGATTATTGATATTGATATTGACAATTTTTGTGTTACCAGAAAGTTATGCGGGAAATAAGAACTTCTCACTAGCTCCTAAAGCAATCATAACACAATATTTCCAGGTATTTATCAATCGTACCTTTATTTTTTATTGTTTAATTGCTTCGACGGCATCTGCAGGACTTTACGCCTATCTCGCTGGTTCTTCGTTTGTTTTGCAAGAATTATTTGGTTTGAGTAAGAAAGAATATGGTCTTGCCTTCGCCTTTGTAGCCTCAGCTTTAATATTATCTACGCAATTGAATAGATTCTTTCTGAAGCGTTGGTCTATGCAACAAATCTGCATTATTGCAAATTATTGTCAAGTGGCTGTTGGATTGACCATGCTAATTTGTTTATGGACCGACAATATTACCTTGCCATCAATTCTAGCATTAACTTTCGGATACTTAATGTGTCAAGGATTTATTTTTCCGAACGCTTCCGCAATGGCAATGGCCCCATTCAAAGTAAGTGCAGGTAGTGCATCTGCTTTATTAGGATTTTTGCAAATGGGTTTAGGCGCATTGAGTTCGGGCTTAGTAAGTTTACTACATAATAATACCCCTCAGCCTATGTTATCCGCAATGGGTATCTGTGCTGTATTATCATTGCTATTGCATCTTGCAAAAAGAAATTTGAAAGAACATAAAAAAGAGGCTTTATAAAAAAGCCTCTTCACCTATATTAAACTCTCGATTCCTAATCGATAGCTGTCTAACCCAAAACCTAAAATCACACCTTTACAATTTTTGGATAAATAGGAATGATGGCGAAATGCTTCACGTTGATGTACATTGGAAATATGAACTTCCACAACAGGAGTTTTTATTGCAGCAATAGCATCACCAATAGCCACGGAAGTATGCGTATAAGCTCCTGCATTCAGTACGACGCCGTCATATTCAAAACCAACTTCGTGCAATTTATCGATAATAGCTCCTTCAGAATTACTTTGAAAATACGATAAATCTACATCGGCAAAACGCGCTTTCAGCGATTTGAAGTATTCTTCAAAGGACTGATCACCATATATACTTTTCTCACGAACACCTAACAAATTCAAATTAGGTCCATTTAATACCAATATCTTCTTCATATTATAGATTAATGAATAAATATAGATATTCAATTTTTAAATATCACCATAAAAATTACGGAAACTAGAACGTAAACCAAAATTAATCACTCCGGATTTTTGTGTTTCCATACCCTCAATTTTTCTAAAACGCTGTGTATAGCCTAATTCTAAACGTAAGTTGTATTTAGGATTCAGCACGTAAGAAGCTCGCATATCCGCGTAATACAAGTTGTTTTTTACCCCCTGTCCAATTTTGTTTCCGTACTTATTTGGTAGATTGTTGTAAGATTGAAAAATATCACCTCCCATATTGGTTTCGGGGTTAGGATCTGTTCCAAAATTGCTGATCAATCCTTTTCCCGAAAACTCAAATCGATTCCAAGAATAATGGGCAGTACCTAAAAACTCTCTGAAATTTGCTCCTCGCGGATGCGCTAATGGTTCACCATTATTACTGTAATTAGATATTGAAGTAAAGTGTTGATACGTATAAGGTCTTGCTAAGTTGTACTCCGCTAAGAAATGAAGATTACGAACGCCAAATAAATCAAATCCTCTTACACCCATTTGTGCCCCCCATTTATTATGGGCATACCCATTATTTGCAAAAAACTCTTTGGCGGTAAACTCTCCCAACAAAAATTGCCCATAAGCTGTGATATTGTTCAACACCTTGTATTTTGCATTTAATCCTAAAAACATTTTGTCAGGAGAGGTACGGTTGTTATTTTCTACCGGACGATATATTACACCTGGATTCAAATAGTTGAAATCAAATCCTCTAAAGCCTGCCTGATTACGATTGGACCAGACTACAGATTGAAAAAAACCAACAGATAATCGGTCTGTTGCATTATAATCTATATATTGAAATGCGCCGTACTTAATTCCATCGCCGAATCGACCACCCGAATCTAAGGAATCTCTACGTGGATTTGCGGGGTCATTCATATATGCCCATACCGAAGTATATTGTACATTACCAATTTCACCCGTAAATTTTAATTGCGTGTAATTTGAAGAAAAATCAGATAATAACATTGAACGATAACCGTCACCAATATGGTTTTTGTCAAAAGCTGCTGTAAGTTGGAAGTAAGGACTGAAATCGTAAGTCAAACTTGCTGTGGCGTACATCCAATCCTTGGTCTTTTTATTAAATGGCTTTTTAACCGATGATTGTCCGGGAACAACACCTGTTTCAGCAATATGCTCATCAAGATATTCTGCGAACACCGCTTGGTTTTCGAAAACAGCCGTGTGAAATGTAAACTTATCTTTAATAGTCAATCCAGCTTGTATAGCGCGTGTATTAGTCCACATTGTACGTTTGTCACTGTCTATTAGCTCCGAACCAATTTGAAAGTCGGGCAGAAAATCTAGATAAAAAGTATGATCCTCTTTCTGTACATCTACAAGGTGTTCATTAAAAAGTTTGCGCATCACCCAATTGTTGGAAGAAGTAGGATTAGCATACTCTAATGAATCCTTACGGTTCAATAATTCATTCTTAAACAAGAATGGTTTGGATGATGTATGATACCTTGAATTGGTATTGTACAATATATTATTGTATTTCTGATATTGATCAAATGAATAGGTTTGATTAACAACCTGAGCATTGATTATCAGCGAATTACAAACAAAAACCGATAATATAAAAAGTCTAAAAATAATATTTTCTGCAGTTATTCTCATAAGAAATATTGTAACATTTACAATAAAATACAATAATTATAAATTCAATAATGTATTTTAAAAGAAATTTTTATACTTGAAAGCTAAATTCATGCCAATTTTCGTATATTATATAAAAAACACTATATTAGCATAGCTAAAACGTTTTATACGATTTAAAACTGATAACCATATAAACATGAATAGAAAAACTTTTTTACAACAAAGTGCATTGCTGGGTGCAGGCATGATGGCAAGCAAATTTTCATTTGCCGAATTCAACTCAAATTTTCCTGAAGTACGCGTACCTGTTTCTAAAAGACATTTTCAAAGTAACACTATAGAAGAAGCTATTAAAGAGTTTCAAAAAAACGTCCAAAACAAAGAATTAGGCTGGTTATTCAACAATTGTTTTCCCAACACATTGGATACAACGATTTATGATGAGTCTACACCTTCGGAGAAATTAACGTATGTAATCACAGGCGATATCGATGCGATGTGGCTCCGAGACAGCAGTGCTCAAGTATATCCTTATTTGCAATTCATGCACAAGGATAAAAAACTGAAAGACCTCATATTGGGTTTAATCAATAAGCAATCAAAATGTATCAACATAGACCCTTATGCCAACGCCTTTTACAATGACCCGACCAAAGAAGGTGAATGGTTTAGCGACCATACGGATATGAAAGCGGGGATACATGAGCGCAAATGGGAAATTGACTCTTTGTGTTATCCTATTCGCTTAGCTCATGCGTACTGGAAAGAAACTAATGATACTACACCATTCAACGATGAATGGGTAAAAGCACAAGAAAACACGTACAAAACTTTTGTAGAACAACAACGTAAGGAAAATCTTGGTCCTTACAATTTTATGCGTACTACGCCTAGAGGTACCGACACTTTGCAAGTAGATGGCTGGGGCTATCCTGTCAATCCTGTTGGATTGATTTGCTCGAGTTTTAGACCTTCGGACGATTGTTCTATTTTCTTATTCTTGATTCCTTCGAATTTATTCGCTGTAGTCAGTTTAAGACAATCTGCAGAAATTCTTAGAAAAGTTAAAAACAATACAGTATTAGCTGCGAAAATGGAAGCTTTAGCCGATGAAGTGCAAAAAGCCGTAAATGAATACGGAATTGTTGATCATCCGAAATTTGGGAAAATCTACGCTTACGAAGTTGATGGATTCGGTAGTGCATTGATGATGGATGATGCGAATGTACCATCTTTATTATCCCTACCTTATTTAGGAGCAGTTAGTGCCAATGATGAAACCTATCAGCGTACACGAAAATTTATTCTTTCGGAAAGCAATCCCTTCTTCTTTAAAGGGAAAGCTGGAGAAGGAATTGGTGGTCCACACATTGGACGTGATATGATTTGGCCTATGGCAATTACCATGCGTGCCTTAACTGCTACAAACGACAATGAAATCCAGGATTGCATAAAAATGCTAGCATCTACACATGGAGATACGGGATTTATGCACGAAACATTCCACAAAGATGATCCTAAAAAATTCACCCGCCATTGGTTCGCTTGGGCAAATACGTTATTTGGAGAATTATTATGGAAAATTTATAAAGAAAAGCCATCTTTGTTGAAGTTTTAAATGGATTATTCTTATAAGTAAACAATAAAAAGACTTAGGAATAATCCTAAGTCTTTTGTTTTATATGAGTACACAAGGACCTATCGGTGTTTTTGATTCAGGCTACGGCGGATTAACCGTTTTCAAAGAGATACACGAAAAATTACCCCAATACGATTACATCTATCTTGGAGATAATGCACGTGTACCCTACGGCACCCGTTCTTTCGAAACGGTGTATGAATTCACCAAAGAATGCGTATTCAAGTTATTTGATTTGGGATGCAACTTGGTGATTTTAGCTTGTAATACCGCTTCTGCAAAGGCGCTACGCAGTATTCAGCAAAACGATCTTCCTGAAGGCAAAAAAGTTTTGGGTGTAATTCGTCCAACCACCGAGTCTATTCATCAATACACGAAAACAAATTCTATAGGTATTTTAGCAACACAAGGAACAGTTTTATCACAATCTTATTTGATTGAGATTGAAAAATTTAATCCCGAAATCAATGTTTATCAACATGCATGTCCATTTTGGGTTCCTCTAGTAGAGAATAATGAAATCAATAGTGAGGGGGCACATTATTTTATTCAAAAAGATATTAATGAGCTTTTGAGTCAATCTCCAGATATCGATACTATTGTATTAGCCTGTACGCACTATCCTATTCTTTATCCGATTATTCGAAAATATACACCTGATCATATTCAGATTTTAGCACAAGGCGAATTGGTAGCTGAAAGTTTAGCTGACTATTTAATTCGTCATCCAGAAGTAGAAGAAAAATGCAGTAAGGAAGGTAAATTAGCTTTTTATACTACAGACGATGCAAAAGACTTTTCTGAGAAGGCCTTTATCTTTTTTGGAAAAAATATAGAAGCAAAAAGTATTAAGGTTAACGTATGTTCCTAATTAGACGAAGCCTTAGAATCCAACTAAAATACTATTGTCAGGTTGCTGCAAAAACTTTTGTTAAGCAAAAAATGTCGCCTTAGTGAGTTGCCAAATGCAGGAATGTCGAAACTTGAGTCAACTCGGTACAGCGACGAGTTTTTGATTACTTTTTGCAGAAAAAAATAATTGCCCGCCCGGCATGAGGGCTTAAGAAATATATTAATTAACTAGAATTGACATTAAAGTTAATAAACAATAAAAGGTCTCTTTTGAGACCTTTTATCTTATCTATTCTGCAAAGCTATTGCATAAAGTTTCATTTGCTTGACCATTGCCAAAAGACCATTCGCACGCGTGGGTGATAAATGCTCTTTCAAACCGATTTGATCGATGAAATATAAATCGGCTTCTGCAATTTCTTTAGCTGTGTGACCTGATAATACTTTCACCATTAAGCTTACTAAACCTTTAGTAATTACTGCATCTGAATCCGCCTTAAAAATTACTTTTCCATCTACTATTTCAGGATACAACCATACTTTAGATTGACAACCTTTGATAATAAATTGATCGGTTTTATATTGTTCATCAATCAAAGGAACTTCTTTACCCAATTGGATGATGTATTCGTATTTTTCCATCCAATCCCCATAAAACGCAAAATCTTCGATTAATTCGTCTTGTATTTCGTTTATTGTCATTTTTACACCAACATATTTAATGCACGAGTCAAGCCCGCTATAAAAGTATCTATATCTTCTTTGGTATTATATACTGCCAGACTAGCACGTACCGTTCCTGGAATACAGAATTGATCCATAACTGGTTGTGCACAGTGATGTCCTGTACGAACAGCAATACCCAATTTATCCAAAATCACCCCGATATCATACGGATGTACGCCATCTACCACAAATGAAAGCACAGAAGATTTCTTAGCGGCCTCACCTATAATTTTTACGCCCGGAATTTCTTTTATTTTAGTAGTTGCATATTCTAATAACTCGTCTTCGTAAGCCTTAATATTATCAATACCCAACTCATTGATATAATCAATTGCAGCTGCTAAACAGATACCAGCCTCAATATTTGGAGTACCTGCTTCGAATTTAAATGGCAACTCATTGTAAGTCGTCTTTTCGAAAGTCACGTCTTTGATCATGTCCCCTCCACCTTGATAAGGAGGCATTGCATTCAACAGGTCTTTCTTGCCATAAAGTACACCAACACCGGTTGGTGCATACATCTTGTGACCCGAAAAAGCTAAAAAGTCTACATCCAATTCTTGCACATCAATCTTGATATGCTGAATTGCCTGCGCAGCATCCACCAAAACAGGAACATTTTTAGCATGCGCTAAATCAATGATTTCTTTGATTGGATTGATCGTTCCCAACGAGTTTGAAACATACGTTACAGAAACCAATTTAGTTTTTTCTGAAAGTAAATTCTTATAAGCTTCCAAATCCAACTCTCCTTTTTCATTCATTGAAATGACACGAAGGACAGCTCCTTTTTCTTCACACAACATTTGCCAAGGCACAATGTTCGAATGATGTTCCATCGCTGAAATAATGATCTCATCACCTTCGTGAACGAAAGCTTTACCATAACAAGAAGCTACTAAATTGATACTATCGGTAGTTCCTTTGGTGATAATAACTTCAAAATCTTCTTTCGCATTAATGAATTCCTGCACTTTGCGACGAGTCACCTCGAAAGCATCGGTAGAAATCTGACTTAAATAATGCACACCACGATGTACATTCGAATTCATATCGCTATAGTAATTCGTAATGGCATCAATGACTGCTTTTGGCTTTTGCGTCGTCGCACCGTTATCCAAGTAAACCAAAGGCTTACCATTTACCTCTCTTTTTAAGATTGGGAAATCGGCACGTACTTTATGTATATCGAATTTTTCCAATTTATGTTCCAAATTTTCGATACAAAGGTAATACATCTATCCCCAAAACGAGAGTTTTTAATGTATTCTTTTGGTAAAAGATGAACTTCAGATGATGTTTGCAGGTTATATTTATAAAATACATTTTATTTATTTTTAACAATACAAATTTTAATTTTATAGCTACCTTTGTATCAATATGCAAGAATTACCATTAAATATTCCAGAAGGATCTAGGAAAGAAGTAATGACTTATTTGGAGCCTTATATGCTCAACGAAATGAGTGAATACTTAAAGCCTGTAGAAGAAATGTGGCAACCTGCTGACTTTCTTCCAGATTCATCTAGAAGCACTTTTTTCGAAGAAGTTCGTGATTTACAAGAAAGTGCAAAAGAACTTCCTTATGACTTAGTAGCCGTACTTATTGGTGATACAATTACCGAAGAAGCGCTTCCAACCTACGAATCTTGGTTGACTATGGTCGAGGATGTCAATAAAAATGAACAAGGTGGATGGATGAAGTGGGTACGCGCTTGGACTGCGGAAGAAAATAGACACGGAGACTTATTAAACAAATATTTATACCTATCGGGTAGAATCAATATGCGTGAATTCGAAATGAGTACACAGCATTTGATCGCTGATGGTTTTGATATCGGTACAGGAGCGGATCCATACCGTAACTTTATCTACACATCTTTCCAAGAATTGGCTACCAATGTATCCCATAGACGTGTTGCTGGTATTTCTAAGAAAAGTGGAGATAAATTATTAGCTAAAATGTGTGGTGTGATTGCGGCGGATGAGGCTCGTCACGCTAAAGCATATATGTCTTTTATTTCAAAAGCTTTTGAAGTAGATCAAAGCGAAGTAATGTTAGCTTTTGAGGACATGATGCGTAAGAAAATTGTGATGCCTGCTCACTTCTTGAGAGAATCAGGTGAACCTCAAGGTGGTGCTTTTGCACATTTCTCGGATGCAGCGCAACGTATGAATGTATATACAGCTTTAGACTATGTAGATATCTTGAAAGAATTACTTACCGAATGGAAAGTTGATCAAATCTCAGGATTGAACGAACAAGGTGAAAAAGCCCGTGACTATTTAATGCGACTACCAGATCGTCTTATTCGTCTAGCGGATAGAATAAAGGTTCCAGAATTGGAATACAAATTCAAATGGATTTACGGATAAGTACGTCAAAATATTAAAACGCTCTAAGATTAGAGCGTTTCTTGTTTTCTAATGATACTATTTTGAAGCGCTATATTCTCGCATATACTCCACAACAAATAGTTCTTTAAACTGTTTAACTATTAGGAATTTGACACGTTTTATCTAGAATGTGTATAAATTACACTAAGACAAAATTGTATAAGCAACCAAAAATAGCCTTACAGCGCTATTTCCCTGCATTTTAGACAATTTTATGATGAAACTATTAATAAATTAATATGGAAATATCTTATTTTTTTAAGATATTTGCATTTCAATTTTCACAGAAAAATAAACAAACTAGCGATATGTTATTAAATCGTTCTGAACGTTCTTTCCCTCGTATTATCATTATTGGTGGTGGATTCGGAGGTGTCGAAGTAGCAAGAAAATTAAAAGATAAAGAAGTAGAGGTTTTACTAATCGATCGTAACAACTTCCACACTTTCCAACCTCTTATGTACCAAGTAGCTACAGGTACGCTTGCTGCTGACTCGATCTCATTCCCTATCCGTAAGATGTTTAAAAACCAACACAATTTTAAATTTCGTCTTGCGGATGTTTTGAGCATTGATAAAGATAAGAAAGAAGTTCACACCTCTGTAGGAACCTATGATTACGACTACCTAGTAATCGCTTCAGGAGCTACTAGCAACTTCTTCGGCAACAAAGAAGTAGAGAAAAACTCTCTTCCTATGAAAAGCATTCAAGAAGCTTTGAACATCAGAAGTTATGTGTTACAAAATCTTGAAAAAGCGGTATTGCTAAAAAATGCATCAGACCGTGCTCCATACATGAATTTCGTGATTGTAGGTGGTGGACCTACAGGTGTTGAATTATCAGGCGCTATTGCGGAGATTCAATTACACGTATTGAAAAAAGACTACCCTGAACTATCAGTAAATGAAATGAAAGTTTACTTGGTTGAGGGTACAGGAAAAATATTAGGTGCTCTTTCAGAAAAATCATCTCGTGATTCGGAAAGATACTTAAAAGAATTAGGCGTAACCGTATTAACTAATACACAAGTAACAGGTTATGATGGAGACACGATTACTTTCAACAATGGTGAAAGTATCAAAACTAAAACTGTTATCTGGGGTGCGGGTGTAAAAGGTCAATTCCCTGGAGGTATTGATGCTTCTATCATCGAAAGAGGTAACCGTATCCGTACTAACGGTCAATGTCAAGTAGAAGGTATGGATGGTGTGTATGCTATTGGTGACGTGGCCGCAATGATCACAGAAGAAACTCCAAGAGGTCTTCCAGGTGTAGCGCCAGCAGCGCAACAACAAGGAACTTACGTAGCTAAACATATCAGCAATATCTTAGCTGACAAACCCAATACAGAGAACTTTAAATATTTTGACAAAGGTTCGATGGCGACTATCGGTCGTAACCGCGCTGTGGTGGATTTAGGTAAACTACACATGAACGGTTTCATCGCTTGGTTGACTTGGATGTTTGTTCACTTGATGTCTATCTTTGGTTTCCGTAATAAAATGGTAACTTTTGTAAACTGGTCTATTAAGTTCTTAACGAAAAACTCAGGTGTTCGTTTGATCGTAGACAAATACGAAAGACCTGCAGACAAAGAGCAGCCTCAAGCATAATTTGATCCTATATTAAATCAAACAATAAGTACAAATGTCGGTAATGAAAATTGCCGACATTTTTTTATTTAGTACTTTTGATAATAAAATTTTACTGACTATGGATAATAAGACGATAGCACGCGCATTCAAACTTTGTGGACAACTGATGGAATTATTTAACGAGAATCCATTTCGGACAAAGGCAATGGCAAGTGCCTCGTTCAAAATAGATAAACTCCCCTTCTCTGCGGCGAATGCTACTTTGGAAGAATTAAGTGCACAGCAAGGAATCGGAAAAAGTACAGCAGAAAGAATTAAGCAGGTCATCACCACCGGCTCATTTCCTGAATTGGATGATCTTATCGCCAAAACACCTGCAGGTATTTTGGAAATGCTAAAGATTAAAGGTTTAGGACCTAAAAAAATCCAAATCATCTGGAATGATTTAGAAATTGAATCTGTGGGGGAATTGTATTACGCCTGCAATGAAAACCGATTAATCGAAGCCAAAGGTTTTGGTCTAAAAACGCAAGAAGACATCAAAAAATCCATTGAATTTGCAATGGATAATCAAGGTTGGTTTTTATATGCAAAAGTTCTTCCTTTCGCCGAAAAAACTTTCGATTCCTTACAACAGAATTTAGGTACACAAAAGTTAAGTTTTACTGGAGAATTTCGTCGTAAATGTGAGGTGCTTCAACAAGTAGAATTAATCACAGAGGCTTCTTTAACAAGCTTAGAGCAAGCTATTGTCAACCTTAAATACGAATCTCAAATTGAAGTTTCGGACAATAAGATTTCATTCGCGGATGAAAATGCCTGCCCTTTCGTGGTGTATTCAGCACCCGAAAATTATGCACAGCAATTGATTTTAACAACAGGTTCTACAAAACACATAGAACTACTAAAAGAAATCTATGCTGAAATTCCACAAGGAACAGACGAAAAGGAAATTTATAACCAACTTGGTCTAGCTTATATCGAGCCTGAGCTTCGAGAAGGTCTGGATGAAGTGGAATTAGCAAAATCAAATGCTTTACCTTCACTTGTTACATTTGAAGATCTCAAAGGAACTTTACACAATCACTCGACCTATTCGGACGGTGTGCATTCTTTAGCAGAGATGGCACGCTATTGTAAAGAAGAGTTGGGTTTAGAATATTTAGGTATTTGTGACCACTCCAAGACGGCAGTGTATGCCAATGGTTTAACAGTTGAACGTTTGGAACAACAATGGGCTGAAGTAGATGCACTTAATCAGCAAATGGCACCCTTCAAAATCTTTAAAGGCATAGAGTCCGATATCCTATCGGATGGATCATTGGATTATCCAGATGAAATATTAGCAAAATTTGATTTCGTTGTAGCTTCGGTGCACAGCAATTTGAAAATGGATGAAGCAAAAGCAACAGCACGTTTGATAAAAGCGATTGAAAATCCTTATACAACTATATTAGGACACCCTACCGGAAGACTATTGATGTCGAGAGCAGGTTATCCTTTGGATTTCAAAAAAATTATTGATGCCTGCGCAGCAAATAAAGTCGTAATCGAAATAAATGCGAATCCTTTACGTTTAGATTTGGATTGGAGATGGCATCGTTACGCTTTAGAAAAAGGCGTATTGCTGTCGATCAACCCCGATGCCCACCGTACTGAAGGACTCCTAGATATGCACTATGGTGTATTCGTGGGACGAAAAGGAGGCTTATCGGCAGAAAAATGTTTAAATGCTTTCTCTTTAGAACAAATCACAGCTTATTTTAACAGCAAAAAATAACACACTAAAAAATCCATTATGAAAGCTTATATCTCACGTAATATTCCTTCAGATGCCATTGATGTTTTAAAACAATATGGTTTTGAAGTCACCGTCAATACTGAAAATAAAAAACTTACTCAGCAGGAGCTAATTGAAGCATGTCAACATGCGGATGTACTATTGAATGTTGGACATGCCGATTTAGATAAGCACTTTTTGGAATCTTGTAAGCATCTAAAAGGTATTGCATTGGCAAGCGTAGGATATGATCATGTAGATGTAGAAACCGCTACAGCATTGGGAATTCCTGTTTCCAACACACCAGATGTATTGAGCGGAGCAACAGCGGATGTGGCATTTTTATTGATGTTGGCTGTATCCCGAAAAGCTTTTTATCGTGCAAACGAAGTCCGCGAAGGCAAGTGGAAAGATTTTGAATTTATGCAAGATTTAGGAATTGAGCTAAATGGAAAAACATTAGGAATCTATGGTTTGGGTAGAATTGGATTGGAATTAGCGAAGAAAGCCAAAGCGGCTTACAATATGAATATTATCTATTACAACCGCAGCAGAAATCCTCAAGCAGAAGAATTGGTAGAAGCTAAATATGTGAATTTCGATGAGTTGTTGACTCAATCCGATGTGATTTCTGCACATACCAATCTTTCTTTGGAAACCCAATATCGTTTTAATAAGGATGCGTTTAAACGCATGAAGAAATCGGCTATTTTTATCAATACCGCTCGCGGAAAAGTTCATCACGAACAGGATTTATTAGAAGCCTTGCAACAAGGAGAAATTTGGGGTGCTGGACTAGATGTCACTGATCCTGAACCGATGTCTCCGAACAATCCATTATTGCAATTGCCCAATGTTTGTGTATTACCACATATTGGCTCTGCAACCGTAGAAACGCGTACGCAAATGGCTATAATGGCAGCGAATAATCTGATTGCTGTAAAATACAGTAATCCAATGATGCAGATTGTGAATAAAGAAGTATATTCATAATATTAGCTTAGCACATTTGCTCGAGACAATAGTGTTACAATCCTAATACAACACGTTTTTTCGACGTAAGGAGAAATCTCTTAATTAGATTTAGATTTCTCACTACATATTTCGTTCGAAAAGACGTTATAAAATAAGATGAAAGCTTAAAAACATACCAAAATAAACTTAACATAAACCTATGAGGAAAACCATTTACACCCTTGCATTACTTTCTATAGTCTGCTTCTTTAGTTGTTCTTCGGAAAATACAACTCCCAATACCTTAACAGAAAAAGAAAAATCTGAGGGATGGACGCTTTTATTCAACGGTCAAAATCTTGAAGGTTGGCATTTGTACAACAATAGAATTCCCAAATCAGCTTGGGTAGTTTCTAACGGAACAATTTACTGTGATTCTCAAAGTGATTTGGACAAAGCTGATTTAGTAACGGATAAAGAATTTGAAAACTATGAATTGAAATTTGAATGGCAACTGGAGAAAGAAGGGAATAGCGGCATATTTATCAATGTAAAAGAAGATACTGCTATTGCGCAAACTTATTTCTCAGGACCAGAATATCAATTGTTGGAGGATTCACATATGGATTTTGCTTTGCCCCTTAAAAAGCCAGGTTGTCTATATAATTTCATACCACAACTTAATTCTGCTCGTACTAAGATGCAAGGTGAATGGAATCAGTCAAGAATAGTACAAAATGACGGTAAAATAGAATTTTACCTAAATGGTCAACAAACAGCCAAAATGGATTTCAATAGCAACGAATGGAAAAAGCTAGTTTCTCAATCCAATTTCAAGGATTACCCACACTTTGGTAAACAAACCAAAGGACATCTTGCTTTACAAGATTGGTCTAGAGGTGTTTCGTTTAGAAATATTAAGATTCGCGAATTATAAAATTTGTTATCTCGTATTCTCCGCCTCTTATATCCTACTTTCTTAGGTAAATTGATTTGTATAAATAAAAGAA
>NZ_JAAKGQ010000016.1:0-73026 GCF_011043515.1 Sphingobacterium sp. SGL-16
TGCTGCACCATTCTTGCCATTTTTGCTGCACTCATAATTACCAAAAATTGTGTATTCTGAATTACCGATTACATACGGATTTTTCTGCACTCCTGCAATCAAAAAGGCTGTTTCCCGGGCAAAGAATAACGTTTTTTCTGTATGCTTTTCACAACCTGGACGCCCTCTACGAGTAACACCAGATCGCTCCACGATAGCTCACCTTTTTTAAGTGCAGATGTACCAAAAGTACCCTGTTCCAACCGTTTGTAATAGAGTACAAAGCCTCCGCGCTCCCAGTGCAGCAGTTTGATAGGATGGATACGTTTATTCTTCTAAATTCATAAGGATTAAAGTTATCTCATCATTCACTCCTATAGAACACATTGTTATATAATAATGTTTTCCATCAATAATAATAAAACATTAAAAAAATGTGGAATTCTATTATTGATGAACTCCACATTTTAATATTTACAGACTTTATAAGATAATGTACTGTATGTAATATCCTTATTGTTTAAATACCATTAACAATATGTAAATTGTCTTCCCCAGATTTTACTTTTGTAACCCAAGTAGTTTTTTAAGCTTACTGTAAAAACCGTATTTAATATTACTTTCACCATAGCCATAGCCATAGCCATAGCCATAACCGTAACCACGCTTAAAATCGACGTCATTAATTACCACAGCCATGTTTTTCAATTTACCTGATATATATAATTCTTTTGGTACATTTAATAGTCGTTTATCAAGAAAGTTTGCTCTAGCAACATATATAGTTAAATCGGAATATTCCGAGATTAAAATAGTATCTGTCACAAGACTTACAGGAGCTGTATCTACTATTATAAAATCATATTTTTCTCTTCCATATTGAATTATATCTTCGAAGTGACCATTCATTAATAACTCCGCTGGATTAGGTGCTATATAGCCTGAATAAATAATATCAAAATCATAAGGTGCAGGTTTCTTTATTATAATTTCTGATATGGGCATTTCAGGATTAATTAAATATTGAGTGATTCCAATATTAGTATGTTGTAAATGAGAAAGCCCTAAATAATCTAATACTTTAGGAGAACGGATATCTGCACCTAATAATAAAACCTTTTTACCCGACATAGCCAAAATCTTAGCTAAATTTGTGGCAATAAAAGATTTACCCTCCCCTGAAGTTGTTGACGTAACATAAATTACAGCACTTTCATCTTTCTTATTTGAAAGCATAAAAGATAAATTTGTACGCAATATACGAATTGCTTCAGCTAGTGAGGATCTATCATTATCTTTAATTATTGGGTATTCCGATGTAGGTATTTCTCCTAAAATAGGAGCATTGAAAATTAATTCAACATCTTTTCTAGATTGTACTTTATTGTCCAATATAAATCTAATATACAATATAACAAAAGGAATAATTAATCCAATTAAAATAGTGCCTAATAATGTGATTGATTTTTTAGGTGAGACCGGAATCGACGAACTATATGCTTTATCAATGATTTTCAGGTTTGCTGGGGTTGCTGCAGCTTTTATTTCTGTTTCTTCACGTTTTTGTAGTAAAAATAAATAAAGTGATTCAAAAATTTGTTGCTGTCTTGAAATATCTTTAAAATCTTTCTCTTGATTAGGTAAACTGTTAAGTTTATTAGAATACTTATTAGTCTGAGATTCAATAGATCTTACATTGGTCGAAAGGATATTTCTATAATTCTGTAATGACGTATATAGATTAGATTTAATATCCTTTATATTTTTTTCAATATTTACAACAATTGGATTATCTGGTGTCGCTGATTTCAATAAATCCTCTCTCTCTAATATTAAATCATTATACGATTTCACCGTGGATTCTATAGCTGTATTATTTAGTCCTATATTTGTTGGAATTAAAGAATTTTCATCAGATACTGTTTCTCTCATCATATCTGCAAGACGTAATTGAGTTTGTAATTCAATTAACTTCTTCTCATTTTCTGAAGCATTTTGCATATACATTTGTACCTCAGAACTCATATCTACTAAATTATTTCTATCCTTATAATCTGCTACTTTCGAATCAGAGGTAGATAAATCATTAGAAATTAATGATAATCTATTATTAATAAAATCCGAAGTGACTTTCGTTATTTTTACTTTATCCTCTGTGGCATCTAAATCATATTGTTGTACTAAGGAATTAAGTATTAAAGCTGCTTTAACTTGATTAGGGTGTTTCAATGATATATTAACAATTAAAGATTGTTTTTCCCTATTTGGAATAACCTGAATATTTGATATTAATCTATCGACAACTTTTTGGACGGGTAAAAAATCAATATCTAAATCATGATTAAAGCGTCTTGAATTATTCGGAACTAACATTATAGGTCCTATTTCTGTAAGGATATTTTTTCCAAACACATAATTATTGATAATTTGATTTTTGTCACTAACAATAATCTCATTATTCACGATTTTAATATTAAGACGATATGGAATAGAATCTAGTCTCTTATTATTAGGATCTAATAGGACTAATCTTACCGGTGATTCTTCCTCAATAAGTTCTGATTTTTTAATTGCTCCTTTTAAATTATATATAATATTTAATTTATTTTGTTCAACTACCTTTGTTAGAATTCGTCTTGATTTTATTATATCAATTTGATCGGAAACAAATGCAGACGTTGAATTACCACCTCCAGTAATTGAAGCTAGTTCTGTTAATCCTGCTAAATCCCCTGATGCTTGCTTTTCATCTTGTAATAATATTTTTGTCTCTATATTATAAATTTTAATTGCATATCTTAAATATAATAAACCAGCGGTTGTACATATTACAACTGATAATAAAAACCACTTCCAATAATATGCATACTGTTCAAATATTTGTCTAACATTCAGTTCTTTTTCTGTTTCGACATTTTTTTCAGACCCTTCAATCATTTAAATATAAATTAATTAATAAATTTACCTAGTTAAAACCGATATCATTGTTATTACCAAACTCGCTACTGATACGAAAACCGAAGTATTTTGAGTATATTTTGAAGATTGCACCCTAGCTCCATTTGGCTCTACATATATCACATCATTTTGTGCGAGATAATAAACAGGAGAATTTAAAGTATTTCTTGATGTTAAGTCTACTCTATATTCATTCTTTTTACCGTTTTGTTCCCTTATCACAAGTATATTATTTCTAATACCATTAATAGTCAAATCCCCCGCCAATCCAATAGCTTCTAATAAAGTTATTCTATCATTATTAATATTAAAGGTCCCGGGAGTTTTTACTTCTCCTAAAACTGTAATTCTAAAATTACGTAATTCCATACTAATACCAGGATTCAGAATATACTGACTAACCTCACTTTTTAAATAATCAATAGCTTCTGTCCTTGTTTTACCAGCTACTTTTACCTTACCTAATTTTGGAAAATCAATATATCCATTAACATCTATTGAATAGGTCGGGATAAAAGGGTTAGTAGATTGTAGAGTCCCACTAACACCTGCATATGACGAAATTGGGTTAAAAGGCTGCGTAGCTCTTACATCATCAGCGGTAACAGATATTGCTAATATATCCCCAGGCTGCAATTTGGGGGCATTCATTTCGTAAGTAGTTTTTAAAATTATGCTATCTGCTGGCTGAAAATAAACCAAATCCTTACGCGATGCACAAGAAATAAACAGCATATTTAAAATAAAGATTGTATATATTATTCTTTTCATATTATAGAGGTTTTTACAATATAAACTAAATCCGCAAGAACAAAAATAATCTAATTTCCAGATAGAATAAATTAAATTAATCCATTGTATAATACATTATTATTTAAATGCCAGATTAATTTGATAATCTAATTTAATATAAACTTAATAGTTTCAGCAATTCTATTTTTATCATTCTCACTTAAATTGGACCCCGAAGGTAAACATAAACCATTTTTAAATAATTTTTCGGCAGTATCATTTCCATAATACTTACAATCTATAAATACTGGTTGCATATGCATAGGTTTCCAAATAGGCCGGGATTCAATATTAAATGACAAGAGTAAGCTTCTTAAATCCTCTCTATTAAAACCAGTAATATTTTCATCAATTTTAATAGCAGTAAGCCAATGATTAGAAAAATAATCTTCATTAGGCTCACATAATAAAGATATACCATTACTGGATTTAAATAAATTTTTATAAAACAGATTATTTTCTCTTCTAGCAAAAATTCTATCTTTTAAAACCTCCATTTGACCCCGACCAATACCGGCAGAAATATTTGACATACGATAATTATAACCTACTTTAGAATGTTGATAATGGGGAGCTTCATCTCTAGCTTGGGTAGATAAAAAAACAGCCATATCTTTATCTTCTTTTCTTTTACACACTAACGCTCCTCCACCTGATGTAGTAATGATTTTATTACCATTAAAAGAAAGAATTCCAAAATCTCCAATTGTACTTGTATAACGTTTTTTATAAGAAGATCCCAATGATTCAGCGGCGTCCTCAATTATTGGAATATCATATTCCTTTGCTATTTTCATAATCTCATCCATTTTAGCTGGCATGCCATATAAATGGACAACAATAATTGCTTTAGGTACATTGTTCAATGAGTTTAAATCCTTTAACGCCTTATTAAGAGCTTCAGGACACATATTCCATGTATCTAATTCAGAGTCTATAAACACAGGTTGAGCTCCTAAATATGCAATTGGATTTGCAGATGCAGAAAATGTTAATGACTGACAAATAACAAAATCTCCTCTTTTAACTCCACATTGGATTAAAGCAAGATGTAAGGCAGCTGTACCTGAAGATAGAGCTGCTATATGTACATTTTGACCTAAAAATTGTGTTAAATCATCTTCTAATCCATTTACATTTGGACCTAGAGGAGCTACCCAATTTTCTTCAAAAGCAGAATTAATGTATTTAATTTCATTTCCACTCATATGAGGAGAAGATAACCAAATTTTATCTTTCATTTTATATATACTCTTTTTGTAACTAATTTACTTTTAACAACCGATCACATTTTGAAAACATTATACCCTCTTTATAATTACTTAGAGACTTAACATCTGTATTACCTTTTAACCATTCAATATACACAGCAGCAGTATTACTTCCTGCTTCATGAGAAAATGGATATCCCCCTCCAAAACGTGGATTAATTTCTAGAACATATAATTCATTCTTATATTCAAAAATATCACAGTCTAAATTTCCTATATGTTTCAAATTATTTCCTATAATTTTACCCACATTATTAAATCTTTCATCTATCACAGAGATTGCTTTGTCAGTTTCACCTGCTCGCATTTGTAATTTCTTTCTTACAAATGTGTCAACGTAATTACCTGAAAAATCATTTAAAATATCTACACCATATTCGGTACCCTTTAATTTTTCCTGAATTAATATAGCATGATCAATATCTTGCATACTGGCTTCTGATAAAATTGATCTCTTTATTTTTAATAATAACAACTTATATGCTAATTCTAATTCATCTAAATTTTCAGTAAATTCAATACCTATAGAGGCACTACCCCATCTAGGTTTAAGTACTATGGGAAATTTCAAATCTCCATTATTTATAGCCATTTTTGCCTTTTCGAGGTCAATAAATGTTATAGGTGATTTTATATTTATATCATTTAAAAATTTAACTGTTTTCCATTTGTCGAATGCTGTATTAATTATATGCTCATCTGATACAATTAGTTTTGCTCCTAAAGATTCAATATCTGATTTAGCTTTACTAAGAATAGGTAATTCAAGATCATTTAATGATATAATACAATTAATCTTATATTCTTTTATTAGATTAAGTATGGTTACTACATAATCTTCGCTATAAATTGGAGGAACTTGTAGAGCCACATCTGCATCAATTAAAGCTGGTGCTGAAAGTTGCATATCAGCAGCAAAAATAATTCCATTTCCATTTATAGCTTCTTTAAAATAGTTAATTAAATAATTCCGACGACCAGCGCAAGTAAAAAGTATATTCATTATTATATATTCAAGTTAATATTTACATTAAAATATTTTTGATTTTTCCAATCTTCTTTTAATAATCCAAAAATATTTCTATCTAGGTACTCACCATTTTTAAACTTATGCTTTCTTAAAGTTCCTTCATGTTTAAATCCTAATTTTAAATACAAATTATTTGCCCTGTTATTCAAAGAATTGGTATAAAGATATATTTTCCGTATGTTATAATTTGCAAAACAATAGTTAATAGTATACTCTGTAGATTTAAGACCAAACCCTTTGCCTTGATGGAAGGGATTTACCATAATATAAAATTCTATTAACCCATTTTCAAGATCAATATTTGTTAATCCTGTCATCGAAACAATTTCATCATTTTCAATGAAAACTAAATCGATTCGATTTGTATTATTTACAACCCTATTATACCAAGAATTTATATCTGTCATAGTAATAGGATAAGATATATTCATATGTTTGAAAACATCAGGATGATTAAGCCAAATATATCTTTCGGATAAGTGTTCATAGTCTAATTTTGCAACTTTCATTTTTTTAATTTTTCTTCTAAAAGGGTTTTTACAGGATTTATATTTATGTCTTTTGCAGTAAATACCTTTTTTATTGTTAATAACAGAATTTTAAAATCTAACTTAAAACTTAAATTCTCTACGTAATAGATATCAAGAGCAAATTTTTTAGACCATGAAATTGAATTCCTCCCATTAACTTGTGCCCATCCTGTTATTCCTGGTCTTACTAAATGTCTTTTCCTTTCTTGGTCACTATATAATTCTAAATATTTAACAAGAAGTGGACGAGGACCTATCAAGCTCATATCCCCTTTAAGAACATTTATTAATTGGGGTATCTCATCTAAAGATGTTTTACGAATAATATTTCCTACAGCGGTTAAACGAAGTTCATCTGGTAAATAATTTCCGGACTCATCTTTTCGGTCATTCATTGTTTTGAATTTAATAATTTCAAATATTACATCGTTTTTTCCTGGACGTTTTTGGTAGAAAAATGGTTTTCCATTATTACTTATAAATAAAGCTACAGTTATTAAAATGAAAACTGGAGATAAAACTAGTAATCCAAGAAAAGCACATATAATGTCAAAACTCCTTTTAAGATATTTCTTGTACATTTATCTTATATTTAATTAATTAAATAGATCTTTCACTTGACTCTAAAACTTTTACTAGCTCTTTGCACAATATAGATTTATCGAATAGTGTTTCTGCTATTCTCCTCGCATTTTTACCCATAAACTTTACATGCTCCGGATTATTCTTTAAGTATTTAACTGAATTTACAAATGTAAGCGGATTATTAGGATCGACATACATTCCACATTCATAATTTTCAATAATATCTTTTGTCCAACCATCGCTATTAACAATTGAAGGTTTACCTGCCGATAGACTATCAAATAGTTTATTTGGGGAATTTGTTTTTAATATTGGAACATTTGAAAATGTACAAATCGAAACATCACAATTATTAACTAATTTTGATATAATTTCCATAGGTTGTCTTTCTAGAACACTCAACCTTACATTTTTCAATAACAGGCTTAATTCTATTAATTTATTTTTCATGACCCCCTCTCCTACAAAAACAAATTCCAAATCAGATATGTTTTCTTGATCGAGTAATTGAATTCCTTTCATCAAGTAATCAATTCCATTAGCAAATCCCATTGTACCAAAATATATTAGCTTAAATGTATGATTACCGAGGCCGAAGGCTTTATTAAAAGAATAATCTATATCTCTCATATAAAATTGATCAATTTTAGCCATATTAGGAATCATAGAAGTTTTACTTTTATTAATATAATTTGTAACCCCTTCTTGCATTCCAGGAGATAATGTTATAACATGTTCAGCTTCATTATACACCTTTTTTTCAAACCATTTTAAAAATTTGATAAACATTTTATTTTTTATAAATCCCAATTGGATAGGTGCTTCAGGCCAAAGATCTCTTACTTCAAATATATATTTAGTGCCCTTTAATTTTTTTCTTATTAAAGCGGGAACAGCAACTGTTAAAGGTGTTGAAGAAGAAAAAACTAAATCAATTTTTTTTTCAACCAATGCTATATATGAAGAAAAAACCATGAATTTAAAGAAAGACCACATCCTTTCCTTTGGTCCCATGGAATTAGTATATTTATTTCTTATAGATATTACTTTTATTCCATCAATTTTATTTGTTGAGATTAGCTTTTTCTGTTGATTTCCAAGAGCAACATTAGCATGACAAATTACTGTGACATTGTGACCATTTCTGATTAATTCTTTTGAAACCCAATAAGATCTAGTACTTCCAGGCTCATCTGGCGTTTTAAAATATTGTTGAATATAAAGTATGTTCATTTTTCTAAATTCTGATAATATAATTTAATATATGAATGAGCTATTGCATTCCAGTTATGGTTTTTCGCAATTAAATCTGTTTCAAAATATTTCTTTGAATTAATTAATTTTAAAATTTTACTTTGAATCTCTTTTAATGAACTATCATTAATTTTCTCCCCTATTGACTCGTCATAAAAACCATCAATTCCCTCATGAGCAGTATATAAAATAGGTAATCCTTGTAATAATGCTTCTATATAAACTAAACCAAATGTCTCGGCTTTAGAAGGCATTAAAAAAAAATCTGACTCACTATAGTATTTCCGCAATTGATTTAAGTTATTTATCTTGCCAATATATATTATATTATTATCCTTTTCTATCATTTTTAGCACTGCAGGCATATGATTACCACCACCACCAATTAAAGTAAGTGATAATTTATTTTTCGTTTTGATGTTTAGAACTTGTATAGATTTAATTAATTTCAATATATTTTTTCCAGCAGTAAATTTACCTACATAGAGCATTTTGATATTATTTTTATCTCTGATAATTTTTCTTTTAGAAACTCTATTATCTATCCAAAATTTATCAACCCCATTAGGTATTACATTGATTTTTTCAGTCAAGAAATTTATATGGGATTTAAGAACACTACTATGTTTAATACGATCTTTATAAGCTATAGAGATAGGAACTATTTGTTTTGAATTGAGTAATATCTGCTTTCCATAATTTCTTAGATTAAACATATACTTAAGAAACACGTTTAAATCAGTGTTTCTAATATTTGTTATATAAGGAATTTTATATATTTTGTTCAATTCATAAGCAACACCTCCATCACTAAACCAAGTATGTGCATGAATAAGGTCAATTTGACTTAAATCAATTGTATTTTCAATATCTTTTACAATTTTCCTTATCTTCTTCTTATAATATATTCTATCAATATAAGGAGATAAAATAAATCTATAATAGATTTTCGAATTTGAAATATTAAATTCCAAATTATTCCTATCTTTTAGTTTTATATCTCTTATAGGCGTATATACAATTTGACAAATGCCTAAATTATCTATTTCTTTAAATAAGTTCTTATAAACTGTTGAGCCAGAAAAATCATTAGTTATATGTAAAATGGTCATATAATTATAAGGATAACAAATTATTCATTAATATAAGCTTCTGATTATTACGCTTTAAGAGTTTTTCATTTTTAATAAAATTCATAAAAATAGTTTTAGATTCATCGCAATACTTGCTTAATTTAACCCATCCGTCTCCCACGATATTTCCTGAACCTAAGCGTTTTTTATTTGTAGTACCATCGACGTTTTCACGAAAGGAGTTAGAATGCTTATTATAAATATATTCTAAAGTCTTGCAAAATTTAACTATATCAGTTCTTTTCCAATTATTATTTCTTAACTCATGTGCTAATATTACATAAGAGATAACATGGTTAGCGTGGGCGGCATCTTGAATTTTATTTATATTAATTTTTTCAGCATCTGTATTTCTTACATCGTTGTAAGTACTATTCCATACATATCTATTATTAATAACTTTTAAATTTCTTTTAAGCAAAATATCGTATTCCGAAACCAAGGTTAAACATTGACTTTTAACTTGGGGATCGGGAGTAATTAAATATAATACTTGAGCAATTCCAGCCCAATGAGATCCCATATGTGTCCTGCTTCTTAAAAAAGTACGATTATACTTCCTGTGAGCCAAGTAACTTCTTTCGCGCCATTTTGTCCATATATTTTGTTCGATAAAATTTAAAGTATTTCTCCACCAATCATAATTATTTTTTGATTTTGAAATCCAATTATTTGATTTAATTATATACAGAAATTCAGTTACATAAAAGAAGACATAACTCTCAAAAAGAGGAACTTCCATAAAAAGAGTATTATTGTTTGCAGAGTTTACAGAAGTTGCCACCCACCCTAAGTATGAATCTTTTAAATTAAATTTATTATTCAAAATATATTTCGATTGTTGTGACGTCTTAATTAGATTATCAATTAATTTTATTTGTAAATTGATAATATCATCATCATTATTACTTTTTTTTAATAAAGAATTTAAACTACCTATATAGTTTCTCAATTCCATAAAATTATATGAATTTCCTGATAATGATAATTCTATAGCTTTTGAATATTGATTTTGATCAAATAATAAATTTTGACAATAAGTTTTAGCAGGTAAAAATAAAATACCTAATAAAAATATCCAACTAGTATACCTAGTGATGAAAAAATGTTTAAAATTTTTCATTTTATACTCCTAGATATTCCTTGACCCTTATTGGATTTACGGAGTTTTAAAAAACTAGAAACTGGATTAATTAAATAGTTAATCATATGAGTAGAGGAGATAAAAGATAAAATAACAAAAATAAATAATGAGAAAACAATTAAAACATACAATTCAACAGATAACTTAAAAATATCTATCATTTTCTGCATTCCAATAATGAAAAACCCATGTAATAAATAGAAAACTATTGTCTTAGATCCAAGCCTAGCTAAAAAGTCAAATGTTGGTAAAAGATTTAATATTGAAATACCGACAATTGTTGCTCCAAATAAATATATTACTCGAAAACTAAAAGATAACCAAATGTTATCAAAAGTTATGAAGTAAGAATGAGCCCCTGAAAACACTAGAGACAGGTCCATATTATGATTAATAAAGATTAAAACAACGAATAATAAAATAATAGTGGAAATAATTTTATTATATGACCTAATATAGTATAATTGCTTTTCATTAATATAATATCCAAGAATAAAAAAAGGAAGAAAAACAAAGGATCTTGATAAGGATAATTCATATCCAACATTGGTAAATCCAACTAACAAGCATAATATAATGGAAATAATAACTATGTAGATTGAGAATTTCTTAGGTAGATAAAAAACTATTGTCTTCCAGAATATTAAACTTAACAAATACCATAAAATCCAATTAGGTGTATATAAATAACTTATTTGAAATTTTGAATAATATAATTTAGGGATTAAATATAATATTTGAAAAAATATCAAGGATTCAAGTATACTAAATAAACTTTTTCTAAACTTATAAAAGTCTTTGCTTTTTGAAAAATAACCTGAAATAAAAACAAATAAAGGCATATGAAATAAATATATTATATTGCGCATCATTTGGTTTCCATTATTTGATTCACGATAAGGACCAATTACGTGGCCAAGAATTACTAAAAAAATTAATAAAGCCTTAGCAGAATCCAAAAAATTATCCCTTTGATAAGTCATTGATTAAAGATTAACTTCCCCTTAGATTAAAGAAATTATAAGTATATATAATAATCACACCACTCCAAAACATTGGTAATCCATATATAGTTTTAAATATTGGCGCCAAGAGAGTTGCAAATATCAACCAAAAAAATATATTCCTATTATTTGAAGAAAAATTTTTGATAGATGTATAACAAGAATATAATACAAGAATTATTATGCTTAATAATGATAATATACCCGTCTCTGATAAAACATTTAAATATCCGCTATGGGCATCTTTACCTACATATTTAACAAAGTTATCTGGTCCGATACCAAAAAAAATGTTATTCTGAAAATATTCAAAACCTTTATTATATAAATATGCTCTATAAGCTGTCGAGCCCTCATCATTATCCACTTGATTTTGGGTTCTATTCAAAAAATTCTCAATAAATACCTCTGATTGAATCATTTTATAAAACACAAATCCTAATACAATACTTACAACTAAAGCTCCAAGATATTTATATTTAAAAGAAGAATATGAAAGTGTTCCGAATCCAATCAGTAATATTGTCAATAAAATAAAACCTTGTCTAGTATAGGAACTTAAAACAAACCAAAAGGAGAAAAATATACAAATAAATGCTAGATATAGAGAAAATTTATTTTTATATACAGAATAATAAATAAGGATATATGAATTAGCGAAAACAACCCCATTTGTAATTCTGTTTAACCCAGGGGGTAAATCATCAATACCATATCTCAATGCTGTGTTTTGAAAAGCAAAAAAACTATATTTTTGAATACAATAAATAAATAATATTAAAACTAATAAAAAGCTAAATAAGGCTAAATAGTGATAAAATTCATAAAGTATCTGTTTATTTTCTATAATAGATATTAAAATAAGTATTATAATAAACAAAAAAATCCAACTTGTTACCCGGCTAACTTCAGTCATATTATAAATTGCACTTAAAAGTACAGCAACTGTTACCAATATAAGACTTATTATTATTGGCTTAATATATTTTGGAATGGAAATATATGAATTCTGTAAGCCTACTTTAAGAACAAATCCTAAAATAACAAAGAAAAAACCTACTTTTGTAGTAGAGAATGATCCAATAATTGGGAAGTCTAAAAGAAAAAGAGAAACTCCGAATGCTGACAAACATGCTATTATTTTCATTCTTTCTAGTTTATCTGTTATAATATAAGGCTATTTTCTTAGCAGCCATATTCCAATTATTATCATTTCTAAACTTATTAAAATTTTCAGCAGCAATTTCATTGCCTACACTTTCAATAAATTTTTCAATAGACTCAACTACATACCCTATTTTATAATATTTTATTATATCAGGCAAAATTCCGTAATTCTCCGTTATAATAGGTATATTATATTCAGCAGCTTCAAATATTGAATAAGATATTGAATAATCATCAATAACTCTATAATAATAATTAGCAAAATCTAAAATTATTTTGGGGTCAATATAATGTTTAGTTGGAATATTAAAAATATATTTACTCTCATTAACGGGATGCCCTACTACAACACCATACCATCTATAAATATTATCTATATTATTTAATTTTAAAATAAAAGAATTTATGAGTTTAAAATGTGTTGCTTTATCAGCAGGAGAACCAATACAAAATAAAAATTTAACATTTTTACCTTTTTTTTGATGTAACCAATCTCTTAATTGATTATTGATTTTTTCATCAGAGACAAATTTTTCTGATAATTTACCAGAAATATATCCCAATGATAGAAAATCAATATTTTCTACCTTTAATGTTTGTTTTGCAAATGGTACTAATAATTTATTTGTAGTAAATATTTGGTTCGCATTTCTTAATACATTTTGTCGTCTTAATTTAGTAATTTTCGGATAAAAGCTAGTTGTTTCCTTATCTACATTATGGCATAACCACCAAATTTGGATATTAAGCAATTTACAAAAGTTTATGAGAATTATTTCCGAAATATATCGTAAATAAGCTAAAACTAATGAATTGCTATCATTTATATATCTAAAAACAAAATATTTAACTTTCTTTCCTAAAAATACTTGTTTTAAAAGATATAGCGGTGCTCCAATAGGATGACCAATTACTGCTGTAGAATCTATACCTAACATTTTTAATTCCTTATGAAGACATAGAAATTTAGTATCATTATGTTGAAAAATAATCATTCTATTAGATGGAATCAAAATTTTTATTTATATTATTTTGAGTACTTATCCAGTCTGGTTTACCAATATGCCAATCCTGCCCATAAATATTTTCTATATATTTCTGGGACTCTGCAGGTCCATTAAGATGGGTATTCTCAAATTTAATCGGCGCTAAATTTTTATAATAATTCAAAGGTATTGCTTGAACTTTTAATGTACCTTCCTGACTAGAACTTTTCAAGTTACTTAAACTGTCAATTAAACTATATAATAACCCTTTAGGAATATTATTCAAAATTGTACTTATAAAACCAAGTGTAAATCTATTTATAGATGAAGAATTAGGACTCTCTTCTTTTAAAATGATATTATCAAATTTTATAGTATATAAAAATTTATCACCATAATTTAACTTAGTATAGTAAAATTCAGATGGTAACGAATAGCCATTTTTTAAAATTGTTTTTATCATTTTTGAAATTGGATGAACAGATGCCTCTCGCTCATCAAATTTTTTTAAAAATTTCACAACTTTTTCTATAAAACTTTTTTTCCCCCTATTAAAAGATACATAAGCTGTATTATCTTTAATATGATACGTATGTATATCTATAGTATATGCACCTATTAATAAATCTTTGTGTAATAGTTTAATTCTATCTTTAGAAGAAGTGTTAACATGAAATCCCATTTCCTTAAATCTCTTTAATAAAAAATCTTTATTTGAAAGAAAATCATGGTTCCACATTCCTACATCAAACTCAGAATCCCAGGGAATAAAGCCACTTTCTCTTACAGCTCCTAACATTGTACCGTATTCTATCCAATAATCAATCTTAAGATTACTAAATAAATCTACTATTAAATTAAAATGTTGGATGGCTTTACCTTTATTTTCAGCTATATTGATTTTATAATTTTGAATTTTGTACATACTATTTCACTTTATCAGTTAAAACGGTCCTCAAAAGAGTACTTGAGGTTGATTCCGTATAAGGAAAATACACTATTTCAGTTCCGACGCTACTAAAAATCTTTTCTATTTCATTCCATTTATCAGAACCTTTCCAATCACTTCCTACAAACATTTTGTGAAATTTATACCGTTTCCACGCCGCAAATTTATCCATATGTTCTTGTATTACAACCTCATCAACAACTGATAAATTATTAATTATTTGCATTCTTTCTGATAAAGGTATAATTGGGATTTTACCCTTACGTTTTAATGATAATTCATCGGTAGTAACTCCAACAATTAAATAGTCACACTGTTCTTTTGCTTTTTTAAGTAAATTTAAATGGCCTATATGAAATAAATCATAAACCCCAGTGGTATATCCAATAATCGGTAACTTTTTAGAGGAAATATTATTCAGATAATTTAAAACTTTAATTTCTAACCCCTCTTCCTCAATATAGTTTGTTATATCAACTGGGTTTGGCCAATAAACATCAGTATATATATTATTTAAAAATCTTTTTTCATTGCAATAGCGGGGAATTACGTGGAAATGGACTTGTTTATCAACAAGCATTAACGCTAGATAATTAATTTTATCAAATGAAAAAGCTTGATTAAGAATATCTTCTGTCTTCTTAAAAACTAAAGATAATTCTCTAGTCTCAGTTTCACTTAATTCACTTAAATTTTCACAATTACGTTTTAAGGATATTAATAAAGTACCTAAAGTAATCTGTTTCGGCCTAACGCTAAGGGTCCAATATTTAAAATTCAGTATTTCTAATTCTTTTATTCTAAATTTATTTAAAAAATTCATGTTCAATAATTTTGAGTAATAACATTCTGAAAAATAAAAATGCTTAATCTTTATTTTTAAATAATTTGATTTTCGACATATTATTCCAAAGAAATTTTCTGTCCAAAGAGTTCAAACCTGTATAGAAACTTACAATTAAAATAACTATAAACGATACTAATCCTAATAAAATAAGCCATACCCAATTAGTTATTAATATTAATTCACCTATTTTGTAGGTAACAAAATATAAGGAAACAATCGCAACTAACATTCTTATTATCCTTAGGTTAAAGGATAACTTATCTTGTAAAATGTTTGCAACAATTATCGGATAAGCAATAGACATAATTAATCTTCCACAAATAAGTGCAATTCCTAAACCTAAAATTTCATACTTTTTTATTAAAAAGTATGACAAACCAATTGTTATTAAAGCTGAAAATGCTCCATAAACAACTTTTCTCTTTATATTTAATGAAATGTTAATTAAGATCCCATCGTTATAGGTAAACATATATTGTACTGTAATTATTATTAATAATAAATTTACAAGCTGACCTCCAAAATGCCCTTCACCAATCCATAAGTAAATAAATGATTGATTAAATAGTAAACCCAAACATCCCATTACGCAACAGAATAACCATGTTAAGGAAAATACTTGACTTTTTACAATTTTTAATTTATCAAATTCTTTATTACCGTATAATTTACCAATTCCAGGTAAGGTGCTACTTATAACTTGGCTCACTATATCCTTAATAGTATTTGGAAGGTACATAGTAAGTACATATTGAGAAACTAAAATTGGGGATGCTAAGGCTCCTAATAAAACTTTGTCACTATTTGTCATGACCATCTGGATAGTTGACCAAGCCATAAACCAACCACTTGTTTTCATAAACGCTTTAGATTGCTTTATTTTAAATCTATTAATTCCAAACCAGGAAACATTTTTTTTAATTACAATCCATAACGACAAACCTATAAAAATTGTCGAGATAAGGTAAACAGTGGCTAAACCAACTAAACCATACCCAAGAATAACAGCTATTACACTTAATCCACCACTTAGTACAGTTATACTTGCTCTTAACCCCATTCTTTTAAAAGAAAGGTTCATGCCCTTTAATAAAGCTTCAAGCACGCCCACAAATTTGTTAATGATAAATGCAATTATTAAAATTATAAAAGTGCATCGAACCATTAATATATTATCAGATTTATTCAACCCTACCAAAACTGGCAAATACCACAAAATTGCTGATGCAATCAACAAAATTATTGGCAACATTAATAATACTAAAAAGAAAGTTGTTGTAAGATAATCTCGTAACTCATCTTCACTAACACTTTCACGATCTCTTGCAACAGCCCAGGTAAGTATTGTAGATGCTCTCAAATCAACAATATTACTATAATTCGTAATCTGTGTCAACATTTGCCAAATTCCAAAAAACTCACCTCCTAAACCTTTTACTATAAATGGATTTACTATAAAAGAACTAAATGCTCTCGACCCATAATCAATAAATGATGTTACAGTATTTAAATAAGCTCTTTGTCTGAGATTTTCCTTTTTCTGTTCCAATTTTTTATAGATAAAATTTTACTAACTCTAGATATAAATATTTTACAATCTGTTATCTACCTTACCACTTAAAACACCTTTAACATCATAAATCACTGAGATTTCTTTTTTCAAACTTTCTAAATTCAATTTTTTAAACTCATTATGTGCAACGCCTAAAACTATTGCATCAAATTTTTGAGAAGGCAATTCCATAATTGATTCTACTCCGTACTCATGATTAACTTCTGCTGGATTAGCCCATGGATCAAATGTAGTTACTTTTACCCCATATTCTTCCAAGGCGGCAATTACATCTACAATTTTAGTATTACGTACATCTGGACAATTCTCTTTAAAAGTCACACCTAACATTAATACTTCAGCACCATTCACGTTAATACCCTTTTTAATCATAGTTTTAACAACTTGAGAAGCGACATATTCACCCATAGAATCATTTAAACGACGACCTGCTAAGATAATTTCTGGATGATAACCATGTTCTTGCGCTTTTTGAGCTAAATAGTATGGATCAACTCCTATACAGTGTCCACCTACTAATCCTGGCTTAAAGGGTAAGAAGTTCCATTTAGTTCCTGCTGCCTCTAGTACATCATGTGTATTAATACCTAGAATATTAAAAATCTTTGCTAACTCATTAACAAAAGCAATATTAATATCACGCTGAGAGTTTTCAATTACTTTCGCTGCTTCAGCCACTTTAATAGTTGAAGCTAAGTGAGTACCTGCTGTAATTACCGATTTATAAACTTCGTCTACTTCTTTTCCTATTTCTATAGTTGAACCTGAAGTTATTTTTAGAATTTTCTCAACTGTATGTTCCTTATCTCCAGGATTGATACGCTCAGGTGAATAGCCTGCAAAAAAATCAATATTAAATTTTAAGCCCGAAATATGTTCTAAAACTGGAATACATTCTTCTTCCGTAACCCCCGGATATACTGTAGATTCATATACAACTATATCTCCTTTTTTTAATACTTTTCCAACGGTTTCAGAAGCCTTGTATAATGGAGTAAGATCTGGTCTATTATTTTTATCAACAGGTGTTGGTACAGTTACTATATAAAAATTAGCTTCTTCTATATCTGCTATCTGATTTGAACAATATAAACCAATTGTATTTGTTGGAAAAGGATTTTCCTTAACTAATACGGCTTCTAAAATATTATCCTCAACTTCTAATGTTAAATCTTTACCTGCACGCAATTCATCAATACGTTTTTCATTAATATCAAACCCTAATACAGGATATTTTGTAGCAAATAAACGTGCTAAAGGTAATCCTACATATCCTAAGCCAATAACTGCAATTTTTTTCATATGGTTCTTATAATCTATTATTAGTTATATTATTTCAAATTTTCCCAATACCATTTTACAGACTCTTTCAATCCTTCACGGATCACATGTGAAGGTTCATAGCCTAATAAGGTTCGTGCTTTATCTACAGACGCTAAAGAATGAGGAATATCCCCTTGTCTATTAGGACCATAAACTATTTCAACATTAGAAATAGAGTCGTCATATTCAGATAGAAACTCTTTTAGATAGCCTACCAATTGATTTAAAGTTGTTCTGTCACCAACAGCCGTATTATATACTGTATTAACTGCTTTGGGGTTAGTAGTTGTTAGGGCAAGTTCATTCATTTGAATAACGTTATCAATATATGTAAAATCTCGAGAGAAATCCCCAGCACCATTTATAACAGGGCTTTCATGATTCATAAATTTCTTCACGAATAAAGGAATGACAGCTGCATATGCGCCATTTGGATCTTGGCGACGTCCAAAAACATTAAAATAACGAAGTCCAATAGTTTCTATTCCATATGTTTTCGAAAAAATATCGGCATACAGTTCATTCACATATTTGGTAATAGCATATGGTGAAAGAGGCTTACCAATAATATCTTCTACTTTTGGTAAGGATTCGGAATCACCGTAAGTGGAAGAAGAAGCCGCATATATAAAGCGTTTAACTCCCGCATCTCTTGCTGCTACAAGCATATTTAAGAAACCTGTTACATTTACATCATTGGATGTTTGAGGATCTTTAATAGAACGAGGAACTGAACCTAAAGCCGCCTGATGTAATACATAATCCATACCTTCGACAGCAATTTTACAATCACTCATATAGCGAATATCACCTTCAATCAAAGTAAAATTAGGATTATTAAAATGTTGAGAAATATTGTTGCGATGGCCGGTAGAAAAATTATCTAATACAACTACTTGGTGTCCACTTATTAAGAAATGCTCAGTAAGGTTAGAACCAATAAAGCCAGCTCCTCCTGTTATTAATATCTTACTCATTCTTTATTTTCTTTAAAAATTTTTAATCCGTTCCAAATAAATCTCTAGTATATACTTTTTCATAAATCTCAGCTAGCTCAGGAGCCTTTCTATTGGAAACAATCACATCACATTCTTCCTTAAATAATTCTAAATCATGACATACCTTAGAACCAAAGAATGTATCTTCCTTCAATACAGGTTCATACACTACTACTTCAATACCTTTAGCTTTAATCCGCTTCATTATACCTTGTATAGCTGATGCTCTAAAATTATCTGATCCAGATTTCATTATTAGGCGGTAAATCCCAACCTTTTTAGGATTTTTAGCTAAAATAGAATCTGCAATAAAATCTTTACGGGTTCTATTTGCATCTACAATAGCTTTAATCAAATTATTTGGAACAGCATCATAGTTAGCTAATAATTGTTTAGTATCTTTCGGCAAACAGTAACCACCATATCCAAATGACGGATTATTATAATGAGACCCAATACGAGGATCCAGTCCCACACCTTCAATAATTTGTTTACTATCTAAATTAAAAATTTGAGCATAACTATCTAATTCATTAAAATAAGCGACACGCATTGCTAAATAAGTATTTGAAAATAATTTAATTGCCTCCGCTTCGGTTGAATTTGTATATAATATTGGTATATCTTTTTTAATAGCCCCTTGTTTTAACAATTCTGCAAAAACAATAGCTCTTTCACTTTGCTCTCCGATAATAATTCGTGAAGGATAAAGATTATCATATAAAGCTTTACCTTCTCTCAAGAACTCCGGCGAGAAAATAATATTATTAAATTGCAATGATTTTTTTAATCCTTCTACAAAACCCACAGGAACTGTTGACTTAATTACTATAATAGCTTCAGGATTATATTCTTTTGCCTCTAAAATAACTGTTTCAACACTGTGTGTATTAAAGTAGTTAGTTTTAGGATCATAATCGGTAGGAGTGGCTACAATGACAAATTTAGCATTTCGATATGCCTCTTTTTTATCTAATGTAGCTTTAAAATTCAATTTTTTATTTTTTAAAAATTCCGTAATCTCCGTGTCCTCAATAGGCGATTTATTATTATTCAACATTTGAACTTTTTCTGGAACAATATCCAAAGCAAAAACTTCATTATGCTGAGCTAATAAAATTGCATTAGATAATCCAACATATCCAGTTCCAACTATTGTAATTTTCATATGATTTATTTACCGATGTGGTTTTTATATTTATTATTAGTCTATAAGCACTTTTTAAGATCGACAAAATTACGTCTTTTTTGGTAGATTTTAACTAACATCTAGATTATTTACTACTATTACTTATTTATAGTGATTTTTTTATGAAATTTTAATTAAATAATCGCCATAACCACTTTTTATTAAAGGCTCTGCTAATTTTACCAATTGATATCGATCAATATAACCCATCCTATAGGCAACTTCTTCTATTGCACCTATTTTCATGCCTGTTCTCTCTTCAATAACTTGTACAAATTGCCCTGCTTGCATCAAAGATTGAATCGTTCCTGTATCTAACCAAGCAGTTCCACGATCAAAAACACCAACTTTAAGTTTTCCACGTTTTAGATATTCCTTATTTACATCTGTGATTTCCAATTCTCCACGAAGTGATGGTTTTATATTCTTCGCAATATCAACAACATCATTATCGTAGAAATACAAACCTGGAACAGCAAAATTTGATTTTGGTTGCTTAGGCTTCTCCTCGATGGAATTTACATTATTATTTTCATCAAATTCAACAACCCCATATCGTTCGGGATCATTAACCTGATAGGCGAACACCATTCCTCCCTCTGGATCTGCACAGGATTGTAATAATTTTGACATCCCTGATCCATAAAATATATTATCTCCCAAAATCAAGGCTACTTTATCATCTCTTATAAATTCTTCACCAAGAACAAATGCTTGTGCTAATCCATCTGGTGAATGTTGCTCCTTGTAATAAAACTTGCAGCCAATTTGAGAACCATCACCTAATAATTTCTGAAAATTTGGTAAATCATCGGGAGTAGATATAATTAATATCTCATTAATTCCGGCTAACATCAATGTAGACAAAGGATAGTAAATCATAGGCTTGTCATACACAGGCATTAATTGCTTTGACACGGCTAGTGTCAAGGGATGTAAACGAGTACCGGATCCTCCGGCAAGAATAATTCCTTTCATCTATAGATTTATTATAGTGAGATCTTATTTAACATTTCTATCAGACTATCTTTCCAATAAGGTATTTTAATAGCGTAAGTATTTTTTATTTTGGATTTATTCAAAAGAGAAAATTTTGGTCGCTTAGCAGGTGTTGGATAAGCAGATGTCGGAATAGCGTGAATAGTGCACTGTAATTTCTTAATTTCTTTTATAGCTACCGCAAAATCAAACCATGAAATTTCTCCTTCATTGCTATAATGATAAACACCAGCCCTCCACGACCCACAGTCTATTATTCCAACAATTAATCGTGCTAAATCTAATGCATATGTAGGTGAACCAATTTGATCATTTATCACCGTAATTTCATCTCTTTCGTTCATAAGACGTAACATGGTCTTAACAAAGTTATTGCCGTGTGTAGAATAAACCCATGCGGTACGAATGATGATGGATTGTGGACAATATCTCTGAATTGCTTGCTCTCCTTTTAATTTTGTCTCTCCATATACATTGATAGGACCTACTTCCGCATCTTCACATAAAGGAGAAGAAGAATTTCCATCAAACACATAGTCAGTAGAAATAGCTATAAGTTTAGCACCATATTCCTTACAATATTTGGCAATTTCTCCTGAAGCCAAATGGTTCACTTTATCCGCTAATTCTATTTCAGATTCAGCTCTATCTACCGCCGTAAAAGCTGCAACATGGATAATAAAATCAGGATTATATTTTTTTAGTACTTCTTTAATAGACGATGTATCGTCTAACGCTAATTGCTCTCTATCTAAAAAGAAGGGTATTAAATCAGCTCTTTCTTTATATAAATCTCGTAATTCAGACCCTAACTGCCCTGCAGCACCTGTTATAAGTATTTTCTTCATGAAAGCTGATTATATAAATGCTCTTGCGTCTTTATCCTTATCGGATAAAATAATCTTATCAATAGGAATTTGCCAATCAACGGCTAATGTCTTATCCAAAGGATGAACCCCATCTTCTGAAGCTTTATTATATTCATTATCACATTTATAGAAGAAAGTCGCTGTTTCAGATAATACTGCAAACCCATGTAAAAACCCTCTTGGAATAAATAATTGTCTATTGTTCTCTGATGATAATTCTACCGCAACGTGTTCTCCATATGTTGGGGAACCTTCACGAACATCTACTGCAACATCAAGAACTTTACCCTCTAAGACACGTACTAATTTAGCTTGTGCATGCTCGCCTGACTGCTGGTGTAAACCTCGTACCACTCCATAGGTTGATTTAGACTGGTTATCTTGTACAAAATTTGAATTAGCTCCAATTAATTCTTCAAATTTAGATTTGTTAAATGTTTCAAAAAAATATCCCCTACTATCTTCAAATATTGTAGGCTCTAAAATAAAGCAGCCTTTTAACTTCGTTTCTTTTACTTTCATCTCTTCGGGCATTTTTACTTACTATATTGTGTCTTGTAATATTTTTGGTAGTCACCTGATGTTACATTATCTAGCCAATCTTGATTTGCTAAAAACCAATCAATTGTTTTTGATAAACCTTCTTCGAATGTAACTGAAGGTTTGTAGCCTAATTCTTGATTTATCTTTGTAGCATCAATCGCATAACGCAAATCATGTCCTGGTCTATCTTTCACAAAAGTGATTAATTGCGCAGCTGTTCCTTCTGTTCTTCCAAGCTTCTCATCGACTTGTTTACACAATTCTTTTACCAAATCAATATTTTGCCACTCATTAAAACCACCGACATTATAGCTATCCCCATTTTTCCCGTTATGGAATACAAGATCAATAGCTTTAGCGTGATCAATAACGAATAACCAATCTCTTGTAAACTTACCATCACCATAAATTGGCAAAGGCTTGTTATTTAAAATATTATGAATACAAAGCGGTATTAATTTCTCAGGAAAATGGTTAGGTCCATAATTGTTAGAACAATTTGTAATGACAACTGGTAGAGCATAAGTGTCATGATATGCTCTTACAAAGTGATCAGAAGAAGCCTTGGATGCAGAATATGGAGAATGTGGATCATATGCAGTGTTTTCTGTAAATAATCCAGTCTCCCCTAACGTACCATAAACTTCATCAGTTGATACGTGATGGAATCTTTTACCTTCAAAATTATCTTTCCAAATTTCTTTAGCCGCATTCAACAAGTTTACTGTACCAATAACATTTGTCATCACAAATGCTGTTGGATTCGTAATGGATCGATCTACGTGAGACTCAGCAGCTAAGTGAATTACCCCATCAGGTTGGTATTTTTTAAAGGTATCTAGTATCTGTGCTGCATCTGTAATATCTGCTTTAATGAAAGTATAATTTTTTCTATTCTCAATATCTTTCAAATTCTCTAAATTTCCAGCATACGTCAATGCATCCAAATTTATGATTTGGTATTCGGGATATTTAGTTACAAACTCACGCACTACATGAGAACCTATAAAGCCCGCTCCTCCTGTGATCAGTATTGTTTTATTCTTCATTCTTTTACTTAGCAATATTTTCCCAATTGGCATTATAAGAAGATCTTATCAAGTTAATATCAGAAGCAACCATTTCTTTTACAAGAGCTTCTAAATCATATTGAGGTACCCAACCTAATTTAGTTTTAGATTTAGTAGGATCTCCAATTAACAAATCTACTTCTGTAGGTCTATAATATCTTGGATCTACGCGAACTACAGTTGATCCAATTTCTAACTGGTATAATGGATTATTGCATTTTACCACTTTCGCGATTTCGTTTTCTTGCTCTCCTTCAAAAGACAATTCTACCCCTATCTCTTCAAAGGCATATCTTACAAAATCTCGAACAGATGTTGTGATTCCAGTAGCTATAACATAATCTTCCGGAGAGTCTTGTTGCAAAATACGCCACATAGCTTCTACATAATCCTTTGCATGCCCCCAATCTCTCAAAGCATTCAAATTGCCTAGATATAAACAATCCTGCTTTCCTAAAGCAATAGCAGCGGTGGCCATGGTAATTTTGCGTGTTACGAATGTCTCACCACGGCGAGGAGATTCATGATTAAAAAGAATACCATTACAAGCAAACATACCGTAAGCCTCACGGTAATTCTTAGTGATCCAAAAACCATATATTTTAGCTACTCCATATGGCGAACGCGGATAAAACGGAGAGTTTTCATCGTAAAAACCCTTTTCATTTTTATTCTCAGACATACCTCCATAGAGTTCAGAAGTAGAAGCTTGATATATTTTGGTTTTCTTTTCTAAGCCAAGAATCCTAACAGCTTCTAAAATGCGTAATGTTCCTAAGCCATCTACATTACCTACATATTCAGGGGAATCAAATGATACCTTCACATGTGACATCGCCCCTAAATTGTAAATTTCATCAGGCTGAACTTCCTGTATGATTCGAATAATATTGGTGGAATCTGTTAAATCCCCATAATGCAATTTGAAATTAACATTTTTCTCGTGCTGATCTATATATAGATGATCTATTCGTTGTGTATTAAAAGAAGAAGCTCTTCTTTTAACTCCATGAACCATATATCCTTTTTCCAACAGTAATTCGGCTAAATATGAACCATCTTGCCCTGTAATACCTGTTATTAGTGCTGTTTTCATTTTTATTTAGATTTTAACTTCTTTGAAGTTGTCTTGATTTGCTAAAAACCAATCATAAGTACGAGAAATTCCTTCTTCCAATTCTACCTGATGCTTCCATCCTAAAGCATGCATTTTCGAAATATCCATTAGCTTACGTGGTGTACCATCAGGCTTACTAGAATCCCAAATTATCTCCCCCTTATGACCAACAATTTTTTGAATAGTCACAGCTAAATCTTTTATCGATAAATCTTTACCTGTACCGACATTATATAAATATTCTGGTAGAATATTCTCTAAAGCAAAAATAACAGATGAAGCCATATCATCTACAAATAAGAATTCACGTAAGGGGGTCCCAGAGCCCCAAAGTGTCACCGAGCTATGATTATCAAGCTTAGCGTCGTGAAATTTCCGAATCATTGCAGGAAGAACATGCGAAGTTTTTAAGTCAAAATTATCATATGTTCCGTACAGATTGGTAGGCATTAAGCTTACATAATCATTTCCAAACTGTTTACGTATGGCCTCACAGGCTTTAACACCTGCAATTTTGGCAAGAGCGTAGGCATCATTAGTTGGCTCAAGACTCCCTGTTAACAAATACTCCTCTTTTAGAGGTTGAGGCGCAAGCTTAGGATAGATACAAGATGAGCCTAAAAAAATAAACTTATCTACTTTTACATCCAGCGATGACTGAATAAGGTTGTTTTGGATCTGAAGGTTTTCCATTAAAAACTGATAGGGATAAGTATTATTAGCTAAAATTCCCCCTACGCGTGCAGCCGCATCGATCACTACAGCAGGCTTAAGCTCGTGAAAAAAATCTTCCACAGCCTGTTGATTTCTCAAATCAAGCTCTTTACTGCTTCGACCTATTAAATTATTATATCCTTCAGCTTCAAGTTGACGCCATATTGCAGATCCCACCATTCCTCTGTGACCCGCTATATATATTTTAACATTTTTATTCATAATTGCAATAAACGTTAGTCAAGGAGTTTGGACTGTAGTTTATCCAGCATATTGTATATTTTCTTTACGTCCTGCGATTTCTCTTTTTGAACAATCAAAAAAGCATCTTTCGTGTATATAAATATAGTGTTTTTTAACCCTACAAATCCTGTGAAAGTTTCCGTTCCGATTACGATATTTCCATTGTCATCTTTAGGATAACCATTTTCTACCAAATAATCATATAATGCTTCGAAGGAGCCTAAATCAGACCATTCAAAAGAGGTTGGAACAACTCGGATACGTTTGGACCTTTCCATCACCGCGTAATCGACTGATATAGAAGGTATTTCCAAAGATAATTCTTCATCTAATATTCCTCCTTTAGAAATTTCCCACGCTTTCTTTGCTTTCTCATAAACTTTAGGTTCATACAGCTTTAACTCTTCTAGAAAAACAGAAGCTTGAAAACAAAACATTCCAGAATTCCACAAAAAATTACCTCTTTCCAGAAAATCTTCTGCCGTATCCAAATTTGGCTTTTCTCTAAATGATTTTACTAAATCATCTTCATATTCAATATATCCATACCCCGTTTCAGGACGAGTTGGTTTTATACCGAATGTCACGACATACCCTTCTTTAGCCTTCTCTACTCCTTTATGTATGGCATCAGCATATGCTTCATTACCAGATATCATGTGATCAGAAGGTGTGACAATAAGAATATCCTCAGGTTCTACGGCTAATGCAGCAAACGCAATTGCAGCGGCTGTATTCCTAGGCGTTGCCTCTACTATATTCTTATACGGTAATCCACAATTTACCATAGCTTTATGGCTTAAATGCGTATTATCCCTATTTCCAACAATTACAACCTTATCCGCAACGCATTGATTCCTCTGAACAGTCATTTCGAATAATGATTTTCCATCAAATAAATCTAAGTACTGCTTTGGTGATTGTTTTCTCGACAAAGGCCATAATCTACTACCCACACCACCTGTTAATAAAACATGAATTATACTCATTATATGATATTTGTTTATTTCTAATATACCCTTTTAACTCAATTCTAGAGTTAATTACAAAATCTAAAGTTAAAAAATTATACTATAACCTCGCGTCAATTTCGGACGGATTATATATTGCTTTGCAGTCAAATACTACGGATTTAATAGCTCTAATTTTGCTGAGATCAAACTCTAAAAAACACGAATGTGCTACAGCTATAATTATGCCATCGTATCGCATTTTTTCTAAGGTTTCGGGATTTTCTAATTCAATACCATACTTATTTTTAGCTAATACAGGATCTACCCATGGATCATATACAGCGGGACGGGTTCCGTATTCCAACAATTCGTTATATATTTTAATGACACTCGTATTTCTTATATCAGGACAGTTCTCTTTAAATGTAAAACCAAGTATGAGAATATTTGCTCCTTTAATATTTATACCTTTTTGAAGCATTTATTGTTTTTGAAGCCACAAATGCCCCCATCTTGTTATTCACCCTTCTACCCGAAAGTATAACTTCCAGGACATAGCCTAATTTGGAAGCTTTATGGGTTAGATAATAAGGATCTACAGATATACAATGTCCACCAACTAAACCAGGTTTGTACTTTAAGAAATTATATTTAGTACTTGCAGCATTTAAGACTTCTGTCGTATCAATTCCCATTCTATCAAAAATCAAAGCCAATTCATTGACAAATGAAATATTTAGATCTCGCTGTGCATTCTCAATAACTTTTGCTGCTTCTGCAACCTTTATCGATTCAGCTTTATAAGTTCCTGCTTTTATTATAGTTTTATACAGATTATCTATCTCTTCAGCAATTTCGGGAGTGGAACCTGCGGTTACTTTAACTACATTTTCTAAGGTATTAACCTTATCACCCGGATTAATTCTTTCTGGAGAATAACCTACAAAAAAGTCGTGGTTAAACACCAAACCAGATTCTTTTTCTAATATTGGAACACAGTCTTCTTCTGTACATCCTGGGTAAACTGTGGATTCAAAAATAACTATATCCTGAGACTTCAGCACGCTACCAACGATTTTTGAAGCGGACTGGATAAAAGACAGATCAGGAGCATTAAACTGGTCAATCGGAGTAGGAACGGTAACGATATACACATTTGCATCATGAAGATCCTTAATATGAGAGGTCACAGTATATCCTCGATCTTTTGATTGCTTGGCTAATTCCTGAACCTCCCGCAATTGATCTAGATTAGCTTCTAATGTTTTATCCACACCTTTGCGCAAATCCAAAACACGCTGTGTATCGATATCTAATCCAACAACCCTAAAATGATAAGCAAAAGCAATTGCTAACGGAAGACCTACATATCCTTGCCCTATTACAGCAATTTTTCTCATAATATTGAATAAATGTTCTGCGGATTCCTATTGAAGCTCAGCCCACAAACGTAAAATGTGGTTTATTATCAATCTTCACATTAATAATAAACCACAATATCACAAAAATACATTAAATATTTATTCAAATAGAATGATAAGCAATAAATCTGCTTTCTTACTTATTAGGAATAATTTCCACAGGAAGTTTTGCTTTGAACGGAGACTTTTTATTTTGATCTTCCATAAGGAATCCTGAAATAGTCACGTTACACTTTCCTAAATTTCTTGAACTAATAGATTTTGATTTTCTTACTCCCACTGATAGAACTACCCCTTCTTTGGGCAATGGAAGTTTGGTAGAAATGTTATTGTAATTTCTTATATGAACCTTGGAAGTGCTTAATTTTAAGTCTTCAATATAGAATGCTCTTGACTCTTTATTAATTTTTTTAATATTAAACAACAATAAGCCATAATGTCCTTTTGTCTTAATAGCTGCTGTCTGATTAAAATCCAATGATACTGTCAAATTTATATAATCCTTAAAAATTTGACGTTTTTTATATTCATAGTAAAGATAAACTCCAAGAATAAGGAGGATGAGGATAGGTATAATAATTTCTAAAGGCATGGTTTGGTAATTTTTACAAAGATACCACTAGAAAGCATATATTTTTAAAAACATTTAAAAAAAATCACAAAAACACTAATGGTTTGATAATATTAATCAAACCATTTATGCTTTATCCTTCTGCGTTCTTTTCATTTTCTTTTTGCGCTACTATTTTTCGTAAACCAGAACTTGAAAATCGATGATCACGGCTGTTAAAATACAACTCTATACCTTTTTCTTCGCAATATTTTCTACCAGTAAAGTCCCTGTCTTTATATTCGTCACCAACAATTCTCACGTCTAATTTGAAAGAACGCAAAATGTCTTCCAAATCTTGTTCAGTAGAATAAGGCACAATTTCATCTACGTATTGACAACCACGCAATTGAATATAACGCTCTACTACAGTTTGAGTAGGCGCATTCTTCTCAGGACGATCCAAAGTGGGATCCATTTGCAGACCACAAATTAAATAATCGCATTGTCTCTTTGCTTCAGCTAACATCATGATATGACCTGCATGAAGTAAATCAAATGTGGAGAATGTAATACCTACTCTTGGGCCTGGATTGTAATCTCTATGCTTATTCTCTTTTTCTTCCATTTTAGATTTATTTTTTACTTATTAGGATTATTGATTTACTAACTGATATTTTATCAACTTATCTTTTGCTGAATCTTTCAACAAAAACAATTCAGCACTAGCTCGCGCATCGGAAAGAGCATCATGGGGATTTAATTGTATTCCCATAATTTCGCAGACTACACTTAATTTAGTTTTCACGAAACCCAATTGTTTATATATCTTACTAGTGCATTCCCACTTTTCCTGTAGCCCTAAGTCTTCATATACTAGTCCTGAATGTTGCATACATCGTCTTAAAACCTTACGATCTAATTCCTCATTGTGCGCAACCATCTTTTGACCGTACACTAAAGGTAAAATTTCAGGAAAAATATCAATAAATGTAGGTGCATTAGCGGTATCCTTTGCTTTAATACCATGCACACGAGTAGTCTGCCACATATATTTATTTTCTGGAGGCTGAACTAGGCTATAAAACTCGTTTACAATCTTTCCATCCACGACACTAACCAATCCCACAGCACATACACTGTTATACTCAGATGTCGCTAGTTCAAAATCAATGGATGTGAATGTATGCATTAAACAAAATTAAAAGTAATAATCAAAACATCAAACTGTTTCCCCTTAAGTATAAAGTAAATTTTCGGACTTAATAACCATATTTGCCTTTCCACTTTTCTTTCAAGGAACTTCGGAGTTTATCTTCAGAGCTGTTCTTTCCAGGATTGTAGAGTGTTGTCCCTTCTACTCCAGAAGGCATAAATTCTTGTTCTATAAAATTGCCAGAGTAGGCATGAGCATATTTATACTCCGTTCCATAATCCAACTCTTTCATCAATTTTGTAGGAGCATTACGTAGATGTAATGGCACAGAAAGATCTCCAGTTTGTCTAACTAACGCTTGTGCTTTATTAATAGCTTCATAAGAAGCATTGCTTTTGGCTGATGAAGCCAAATACGTTACAGTTTGAGAAAGAATAATTCTTGACTCTGGCCATCCGATTACATTGACCGCTTGAAAACAGTTATTTGCTAAAAGCAAGGCATTAGGATTCGCGTTTCCAATATCTTCCGAGGCTAATATTAACAATCTTCGCGCGATGAAAGAAGGATCTTCTCCTCCCTCTATCATCCTAGCTAACCAATATACAGCAGCGTTGGGGTCCGAACCACGTATAGACTTAATGAAAGCCGATATAATATCATAGTGCTGTTCTCCCGTCTTATCATACCTAGCCATATTTTGCTGAACCTGTTTCAACACAAAATCATTGGTGATAGGTATATTATAAGGAACCGCAGCATTGACTACCAATTCCAAAACATTCAACAGCCTGCGTGCATCACCTCCGGATATTCGTAGCAATGCATCATATTCTTTAAGGATAATTTTATCATTTTTCAAAAATTCATCTTCTTTAATAGCCTTATGAACTAATCCAATTAAATCATCCTTATCCAAAGATTCCAAAACATACACTTGACAGCGGCTCAAAAGAGCCGAAATAACTTCAAAAGAAGGATTTTCTGTAGTCGCCCCGATCAATGTAACCAACCCTCGCTCTACAGCTCCAAGCAATGAATCTTGTTGACTTTTGGAAAAACGATGTATTTCGTCAATAAATAAAATGGGCTGTTCCTGATTAAAATTTTGCAGTTGTTCAGCCTTATCAATTACTTCTCGAACTTCCTTGACTCCTGATTTGATAGCACTAAGACTAAAAAATGGTCGATCCAATTCTTTAGCTATTAAAAAAGCAAGACTGGTTTTACCCACCCCCGGAGGCCCCCACAAAATCATGGAAGGCACATTTGTGCGAGATATGGCATTATACAATACTGCGTCTTCACCTAATAAATGACGTTGACCAACATAATCATTAATGCTCCGTGGTCTTAATCTTTCTGCTAAAGGAATACGTGTCGCCATTATACTATATTAAGAAATACTTCCCAAAGTTACATAAAATCATTTGGCTTGAAAGTTGACTACTTTTGCTACATTTGATAATTAGCTTACATCATAATGAGATTTTTCACGATAGCGTTTTTTACTATTATATCAACCGTTTTTTTAGCTTACGGACAGACATCCCAACAAGATACATTAGATCCTTACGGATTCGTCACAAAATATGACACCGGGTTCAACGGAATAGGGCCAAAAGTCTACATCTTGCCTCTTCCTAGAACCCTCAAAGATGAAATGATTGATACTTACAAAGAAATTCAATCCTTCCAGGACTCGATCCGATTAGGTTTTCAGTACCAAAGACTTTTATCAACATTCAAGCATACTACAAACCATCAAATTATAGGAAAAGTTCTTCCAGACACCATATCTACTCAAGAATACAGTAGATTGCTCCAACAATTTGTAGATCAAAAGAATCATGCTGTCCTCTATGCATTTTATAATAGCAAAGCAGAGAATGACCTTCACGATCACAATACGGAAGAAGCTGTAAATGCTTTGTATACGGCCTTATCCCATGCTCAAGCCGCCCGAAATGAACTGGATATAGCCATTATCCAGTCCAATTTAGCGTCAATATTCTTAATAACTAATAGATTGCAAGAGGCTTTAACTTTAGAAACCCTTTACTTAGACCATACGAACAAAACAAAAAACCTAGCGGAACAAGCTGCATCTAATACTCGGATTGCACTGATTCAAGCGTACGGAAAAGACTATAAAGCCGCGGAAAACACCGTGATTCGAAAAGCTATTCCTTTGTTCAATAAATCTAAATTTTACGAAGGTAAGATTGAAGCTTGGATAATTTTAGCAGAAATATATCGTTCTCAAAACAAACATACTGAAGCACAATGGTTTTTGATTCAAGCACGAGATTTAGCTAAAGAAAAAAGTTATAGTGAAAAACTTGCTATGATAGAATACATGTTGGGATCTTCCAAAATGATTCAAGCTAATTATAAAGTAGCAAAGAATGAGTTGGAATTTGCATGGAAACTAGCCGAAGAGAGTTCCAATAAATTCCTACAGCTTGCCATTGCTGAACAATTAGGAAGATCGTATGTTTACTTGAAAGACTATGAGCTAGCAAAGAGCTTTCTAGAACAGTATTGGATACTAAGAAACAATCTTTTTAGCAAAAATATTACATCAATACTATAAACTTTACCGCTTTTTAAAGTCAAAGGATTTAAGATTGATTTTTTTTTAACTAATTTTAGATTCTATAAAACCGAAGAGAATAAGTCAATTCGAAAAATGTTATTTCACAATACAATTTATATGTTTAAAAATTTTTTAGTCTGTTTAGCTTTTATTTCTGTAGTAGCATGTGGCTCGAAACCAAGAGTGGCTATTGAAGAAGGAGGATTAAGTCTTAAACCTTCTTTACAACATGAGATTATTGCTAAAGAAGTGGTAGGGATTTTGGAGAATTATAGCTACAAAAAAGTAGCTGCCAGCGATTCTATTTCTAATATTGTTTATGACAACTTAATAAAATCTCTTGACGAAGGAAAAAATTATTTTCTGCAGTCTGAGATCGACGAATTTGGACAATATCGTAATACTATAAGTCAAGATTTCCGCAATGGCGATTTATCGAGTGCATTTCACATTTTTAATACATACAACAAAAGAGCCTTAGAAGTTCTTCAATACGCGCTTTCTCAAGTAGATGCTCCTCACGATTTCAATAAAGAAGAAAATTACATCAACTACCGTGATAAGCAAAATTGGTTTACCTCTGACGCTGAACTTAAAGAGCAGTGGCGCAAACGTGTAAAGTTTGATTTATTGAACCTAAAGCTTACAACAGCGGAAGGAAAAGACGAAATGGCAAAGCACAAAGAAACATTAAAAAAGCGTTACAACAATTTAATTTCTCAAGCGAAGCAAACAAACTCTAATGATGCTTTTCAATTGATTATGAGTGCCTACACCAATGCAATAGATCCGCATACAACATACTATAACCCTTCATTTGCTCAAAGATTCAATGAAGATATGTCCAATACATTGGAAGGCATTGGGGCTCGTCTGCAAATGGAAAATGAAATGGTAACCATCAAAGAAATTATCGCTGGAGGTCCTGCTTTCAAAGATAAAACGCTAAAGATGGACGATCGCATCATTGGTGTGGCTCAAGGAAATGGTGAATTTGAAGATATTATTGGATGGAGATTAGATGCTGCTGTCGCTAAAATCAAAGGTCCTAAAGGAACAGTAGTACGATTGAAAATATTACCTGCAGGAGCTGAACTTTCTGCTCAGCCTACAATCGTGAAATTAACACGTGAAAAAATAGTCATCGAAGAGGAATCTGCAAAAAGATCCATTAAGACTGTTAAAGGAGATGACGGTAAAAATTATAGAGTAGGCGTGATTACACTTCCAAAGTTCTATATCGATTTTGAAGCTTACCGAAAACGCGATCCAAACTATAAAAGTACAACGCGCGATGTAAGATTGTTGTTAGACTCTCTTAACAAAGAAAATGTTGATGCAGTTGTGTTGGATTTGAGAAATAACGGAGGCGGCTCTTTGCAAGAAGCCATTGAATTAACGGGTTTATTTATTGAGAAAGGTCCTGTAGTACAAGTAAAAGATACACGTAACCAAATTGAGGTGCACCAAGACGAGGATAGCAGTGTTGCTTGGAAAGGTCCTTTTGGCGTAATTATCAACCGATACTCGGCTTCTGCATCGGAAATTTTTGCTGGAGCAATACAAGATTATGGCAGAGGTATCATTTTAGGTTCAACAAGTTATGGAAAAGGAACGGTACAATCTGCAGTAGATATGTCAAGATTCATAAGTTCCGTTAACAAACTAAAATTAAAAGCCGCGGGAGAGAAAGACGCAGATACGCCAAACGGAGCTCCTGAATTTGGACAAATCAATGTAACTATAGCTAAATTCTACAGAATTAATGGCAGCAGTACGCAGCACAAGGGCGTAGATCCCGATATCACCTTCCCTACACAGTTCACAGCAGAGAAATATGGTGAAAGTTCTGAACCTGCAGCATTACCTTGGGATCAAATTCGCTCGACCAACTACAATAAAGTAAGCGATCTTTCCTCTATTAAATCTCAACTTGCAGCTAAGCACGAAAATAGAATGAAAAATTCTGCTGAATATAAGTTCTTATTGGAAGATATTGAAGAATTCACAAAAGCAATGAATACTACTTCTACAATTAACTTGAATGAAGGGAAGTTGAAAAAGGAAAGAGAAGACAATAAAACAAAAAATAGAACTCGTTTAAACAAGTTATTGGAATTGCACAATATGCCGCTTTGGAAAGAAGGGCAACCCCAACCGAAAGTGGAATTTGATTTTATCTTGGATGAAAGTTTAAATGTGATGAAGGATTTTATTAAACTAAAAAATTCTTAAAAATACTTTTATAAAAAGCAAAAGGTGGATCTAGTAAAAAGAATCCACCTTTTTGCTTTTTAAACAACATAAGACATATGTTTATTAAATAATTACCATATCATTCTGTAAAACTTGAAGCATTATAATTTTTATTAATCCAATTCACCATTTCAATCAAATAGGCTTTCATTTTCCTTGCAGTAGAAAATTCGACTGTGGAAGACTTCTTTTGCAGACTTTCGGAGGATATAAAATTTACGCTGGGAGTTTTGAAATATTTAGCGAAAAAGGAAAATGTCTTCCCAACATTTTCCTTGGGAATTAAATTAACTTCCATTAAAAGTTTAATCAATAGTCCAAATTGTGCCACTGGTATATTAAACATAACTTTATCATTAGCTTCTAAAAGTTTCGCATCCATTATTTCACTACGTCTAACATCCAGTTTTTGATTAAGAGATTCTTTTTTGTCTTTAAAAAATATCAGGAGCTGGTCAATAATAGTAGGAGAATTTAAGTCCAAACAATTTTTTTGTAATGGTACTAAGCAATACAATTGCTCTTGAAAACTTATTATATTTTCTATTTGTTTGTGTAAACTAGAATCTTCAAGCATCTGTTGATTTGATTTATTGATATAATATTCCAAATACCTTTTACTATTAAATCCATATTGGAATAAAACCCATTCTAATGACTCAGTCGTTAATTCAGGAGCTTTTGAAAGTTTTTTAAGAAGGATATTAATATATCTTAACTCATTTCGAATTCGACTGTTACTTTGTAACACTGAAAAAAGAGAATCTTGAACCACTCTAATTAATTGGGGCTCCACATCCTTTAAACCTGGCGCATCTTTAAGAGATATTATTTGCTGCTTAAGCTTTGGCTTGATAGTATAATAGCTATAATTTGATAGTGGTACAATTTCTATCAATTTCTTATCGTATAATAAAAGCATATCTATTAGTTTATCAATAGACTCCAGAATTTTTATGTAATTTACCCTTAATTGAGAAATTCCTGGTTTATAATATTTTAAAGCATAATGCAGTGAAGCATATATTCTATTACTTAAGTCAATAAATTTTAAAAATTCAGTTTGGGCATTTTTAAAATTAAAGACAATCAAATAAATAAAAATAGATTTCACATCTTTCATATTCTCATTCAAGAATTCAATACAATCCCGTTGGATTTTAAAAAGATTATTATGAAAATTTAGCTGACAAAATGCGTTTTCTATATTAACTATAAGCTGTGATAATATTTTAGAATTATTTACTGGAGTTGTTAAATTCATAATTTTAAGTTTAGAGATTATTTGCTGCATTTATAACATTATAGTAATAAATAGTATATTACTGTATGTAACACTATTCATACTGTTTTATAGGGGTGTATATTATGATGACCAGAATCTTATTAGTGATTTATTTTCTGACCTATTATTCGAAACTTTAATTAGAGTTGCTACTACCTTTGAACAGCCTTTTTACATTTTTTAAAAATGTTCTTCCAATTGGAATTTTATGATCTAATTTTTTTAATTTGATTATAGAAAGATTAAATTCCTCTACATAATTTAAATTGATCAGATAGCTTTTATGTACGCGAATGAAATATGCTGGTAATTGATTAATTAATGAATCCATGCTTATATTCCCTTGTTTAGTAGTCCCATCATTAAAAAAGAAAGAAATTGTTTTATCTTCAATAGAAGCATATACCATATTTTCAACGTCTAATATAAAGTATGAACCATCTCTTTTACTAGTGGGTATAGATACTACTCTATTTATCCTTTCAGTATGATTATTCTTATATTCAAATTCTAATAAAGCTCTATCAATAGTTTTATTAAATATCTCTGGAGAAGTAATCTTTGGCAAATAGCCAGACTGAATTAAAGAAGTCTCGTAAGCAAAATGATTATGATTGGAACAAACAATTACAATGGGTTTCACCTTAATAGCATTCACGAGTTCCACACCATTTAATCCTGGCATATCAATATCTAAAAATAAGATATCTACAGACTCTTTAAGAAGTCTATCTAATGCTTGTATAGGATCATTTTCAATCCATACACACACCAGTTCTGACCTATCATTAACAAACAATTCTATAAACCTCATTTCAATTGGATTATCATCCACAAAAGCTACTGTATATTTTTTCTCAATCATTATTTTTTATTTTAATGTCAATTGAAAATATATTTTCCTCTTCTTTAAATACTACATTATAGTTTTTATTATATCGGAATATGCGTTTCTTGATTGCATATAATCCGAATTTAGTACTTGGCTTCTTTATTCTTTCGCGTGGATGAAATATGTTTGAGACACATATCTGTATTACATCAGGGTGATGTTGCACTTTGATATGGAAAGGTTCATCTTCACTCCAATCAGTATATTTATTTGCATTTTCTATAGCACTTAATACTAGCAATGAAGGTATTTTAATTGTACTACTAAATTGTCTATCTTGAAAAACTTTCACCTTTGAATCACCATAATTCCATTTTAAAATATTAAGAAAATTTTCAACCTGCTTCCATTCTTCTTGTAATGCTATCAATTGATCATTTTTATCGTCCTTATACAATATAAAAGCGATTATATCCGTTAATTTAATCAAGATTTGAATTACAGCATGCCCCTGACCAAAAATAGATTTGCAAAGAGCTGAAGTAAAAATACTCTTGAAAAAATGAGGATTCACTCGAGATAACATAATCCGGTATTCCAAATCATCAATAACGCTTTTATCTTGAAATCTCCTTTTTCTAAAAAACTTATATGAAGAAACAGACAATGAAATCAATGAGACAGTGACACAACTCCTTGAAATATTCTTGTTGAATTGGATATTATCCGGCGCTACTTCATAGGAAAATAATATTATATTATATTCCGGAAGTTTACGATATATTATGTGATACAGTAAATCAGTAATATTATAAAATAGCAGCAATAATATAAATAAACATATAACTTTTACTCCTCTTGAGCCTGTTATGATACCATAAATTAGTTCTTCATTGATTATAAAATAAACTATCGTAATAATACTAACAATAAGCACATTATAAATATTAATGGCTAACTGATATATCAATAAATTAAAAAATAAAATGACTAAAAAAAAAGTTAAGGCTATAATAAAGTGAAATCTATAAGCGTTCATAAATATCACAACTTAAATTAAATATTATCAAATTAGTAAATCATGAACTATTTTTTTTCTTTATAACAAAAAAAATATAATTTTTTTTATCAAGCAAAAAATCCCGATTATCAATTTCAACTTTTACTAAACCATCATTTTTACTTGTCATTGCAGCAGATGGCAGTTTTAAACTTGCAAGATTTATAGCTCCTACAAGATGCAGGTATGACCAACACTCCCAATGTTCAATATTGTCTTTTATTCTTAATTCTAAAAGAGTAAATAAATGTTGAAGTGACCTATTAATATATTGATCTTTAGATTCCTCAGGTTTAGCGGTTATGGAAGATTTAAAATCCAATTTAATGTATTGTTCAATCTCCACATTAATAATTGGATATATAGGGGCAGAAAAATAATAAGATATTAAGGCTATACCCTTTCTTACAAGAATTTTATTCGAAAAAAAATTTAAGGAAATAACTTCAGATCCATTAATCTTAGCTGATTTGGAACTAACAAAACCGTCGGCAAATATTAAAATATGCCTATTTGTTTTCAAACTTTCACGAATTTTAAGAATTACAGTTCTATCTTCTGCCTCTAAAAAATTTGGTATTAAATTCCGTGGTAAATCCTTAGACAAGGTTCTAAAGAAATTTTCAAATTTAGTTTTAATGTGCTTTGACACTAAAACATCAAAACAAATTTTTTTCTTAGCTAGATATTCTATTACTTGCAAATGATAGCCTAAATGAAATAATACAATGATACCTGGTTTATAATTTTGGAAAGAATTTATCAAAGAAGATCTTATTTCTTTATTGAGCTTAGGGCCATGGTATTTCTTCCAATTTTGATATATTTCTGAATGACTTTCTAGTGCAATATCTGGAACAAAGTAATGTAAATTTGCACTAAACAATGCTTGCTTCAAATCTTCTAGAGCATACATAATATCTATTATTAATTGTAATAATATTAACCACCTTAATTAATTTTCATTGATTAAGGTGGTAAAAAGAAATTATTAACCTATAAGAACCATATAGGACATTTGTCAGCTGGATCAGTTTCAACAGGGTTACCTAATAATGGTAAAATTTCTGAAAAATCAATTTTATTAATTTCAAAATCTAATGGTGATACTAAAGCACTTATGTTTTTCATAATTAAAAAAGTTTAATATTTCGCGTGTTCAAACATTGCAGAGTTGAACATCTCAGACTCTTGTCGACAGAGATTATTGGTACCAATAACACAAAATTCCAAACAGAAAATTACATATGGTGAAAATATTCGTAAAGGGTTAATTTGAGCCGTAAATCACATAATTTAAGAACAGATGCAGTTTACGCCACATCTTTAAATTTTTATTGTTATTGGCGCTTGCATATGGTAATACACACTTTTATTTTGGTTGTATTTCGATAATACCTGATTATTGCTTGAAAAAGAATTTTGATGAATCGACTTTTTGATTATTTTAAATCATATAGCAATATTTCACCAGAATTGATTGCCTTTTTAACAACCTATGGGAAAATTAAGGAGTATAATAAAGATTACTACTATCTCTTAGCTAAAGAAAAAAAGGAAAAATTCTTGTTCATATTAGAAGGATTAGTAGCTATAATTACCTATCAAGACAAAAAAGAAAATATCGAGAGAGTATATTGCGATAAATTCTATTTCACAGGTACAAAACATGTATTTTCAAACTCATCTGAAAATTTTTCGATTAAGTTCTTAAGAAGAACACATGTATATGAAATATCCAATCAAAATTTCATTACAGCTATAAATCATTTTTCTGAATTAAAGGACATATATCTAATAATTAAGGAACATGAAATTCAACATAATAGAAATACTATAAGTATTTTGAATTCCTCTCCTTTGCACCGTTTATTGCAATTATCGATAAAACAACCAATACTAAATAATATATTAACCGTTAACGAAAAAGTATCTTACCTTAATTTCACCTCATTACGGCAATATTACACTGCCTTGAATTATTATTTGAAATATCATAGCTAAGTTTTAATTCTCCTTTATTGGAAATCCAATAGTAATAAAATCGTTTGAATATTGAGAAGACTATTTATAAAATAGTCTTTTTTTTAAATTAATTTATTTCCTCTTAGAATATTTTTTCAGATCAAATAGTCTTTAATTTAGCTTACAAGCTTAATGATTCTTATTCCTCAATTAATCTGAAAGGCTATGAAAACATTTAATAACATTTACTTCCTTACTTTAATATTATTATTAATTCTCTGGATACCAGTATCTATAAGTAAAATTTTTGATTTTGAAAATTTCAGAATAAGTATATTAAATCAACCATTCAATAAGAATATAGCCCATATTGTCATTTATACTCTTCCTAGCTTAGAAATTTTTGTAGTTGTACTATTATTAATTAAAAGAACTCGTTTAATAGGACTACTATTATCAGGATTCCTGCTAAGTATTTTTACAGGTTATATTGGTCTTGCGCTACTAGATACTTGGAAGAAAATGCCTTGCGGTTGTGGACTTATCATATCAACTTTAAACTGGAAAGAGCATTTTTTGATCAACATATTTTTTCTATGTATAAATATTTTCAGTCTAATTCACGGATATAATACAAGAAAATTTCCAACATCCTCAATAACTTAAAAACTGAATTTGAAAGCCAAACTTTGATTTCAGATAATTAAGGTAAGGGGCAGAGCCAGCCAAAGTGCTTATAAACAGCTAATTTTCTATAGTACCAATCTATAAAAAATTTAAGCTGGAAATTAAATAATAAGGACCAATAATTACTTATCGGTCCCATTCATCAATTAAAACTAATTCCTTAAAAGGAAAATGTTTCAACAAATTAAAGTTATGAAAAAAAGCAAATCTTTTGCATTACCAATGGTAGCCATGGTAATTGCAGCATTTAGCATCTCATTTATGTCTTTTAAATCATCAAATAACCAATCTTATGACTGGTATAATGTTTCATTTAATCCTTCTACATCTCAGCATGATGTTGGCAGTTCAACTACAGCTCCTGGACCATCCGATGATTGTAATATTGGATTAACTGGTGATATGTGTAAAATTGCAGTTCCACAAGGCGTTACTCCTCCTTCTCAAGTAGAAAATGATCCTGATGAATTAATTAAACAACAAGCTTTTCAAAGAGAAGAATAATTTTCTCACATAAAGGTTAGGGCGATTTGCCCTAACTCTTTATCTTTCGACTTGTTTATAACCATTTAGTATAACTTCATCATCTGGTAATGGATAAATATACTTTTGACTTTTTGGAAGAAGTTTATACGAAATTCCTTCAATCTTTCGGGTTATTGTTGTTTCAAATTCAGGCTCAAGATTAAGCCTTCTTAAATCCTGCCACCTCACACCCCTAAATACTAATTCCTTTTTTCGCTCCTGGAGGATAAAATTTAATAATGCGGACTTTTCAAGAGAACTTATATCTTTAATAGTGCTATTTGCGTAACGATTGCTTAAAAATACATTCATAATTTCTTTAGCTCTTATTATATCATTTTCTCTTACGCTACTCTCAGCTAAAATTAAATATACTTCCGAAAGGGTAACAAATCCATGGAGATCTACGTTCCCATTATAGGAACCTCTAAAGGTCGTATCCACGCCATTAGTACTTGTAAAAAACCTAGCTTTGCGAAGGTCATTCACTTCATAGCTCCTAAGAAGTACTGAATCAACTATCAATCTGCTCTGTGCAATAACACTGTTATAAAACATTACATCATATAACAGTACCTCGGGATTTGTAGACCCGAAAATGTCAAAAGTGTACTCTTTCACGGGTTTTACAGGAACCTGATTAAAATCCAATAATTGGGATTGCATTGTTAAGACCTTTTGTGCATACTCCTTAGCTTTGACATACTCCTGCATTTGTAAGTAAATCCTACTTAATAGTGCTCTTAAAGCAATTTTCGATGGCCTAGACTTAAAATAGACACCAAATATTATTGGCTTTTCCTCTTTTAATAAATTTTCAGCCTCCAAAAGATTCACTACAATCTGATTATATGTCTGTAGCAAGGTTGACTGCCCTACTTTCTGGTCAATATCAGATTCAAGGCGTAAGGGAAGACCTATGCGGCCCTCTAAATTTTGCTTATCATAGACAGCGCAAAAAAACTGTGCCAGCTGATAAAAACTATAGCTACGCCAGAATAGAGCCTGGCCTCTCAAATCGTTATAACCCTGGATATCATGTATATCATTCTTATTACGTTCCAATCCCTCCAATACGATGTTGCAATATAGTATCTTCTCATACATCCTATTCCAAATATCGCTCTGACTTCCCTGAAAAATATCTGCCTGCCAGTTATAGGCATTTTTTACCCAGGGGGAGCTAAGAGCATTCCAAGTCTCATCTTTAAGATAAAAATCTCCAGCTCCGATTTCTCCTAGCAGATAGGCTGAATTAAGGTTTATCACAGCCGAGTTATCCATTAAGGCTTGAAAATCCTCCAGGCTTTGAGGTACCACATTTTTCATATCGCGCTTAAGTGATAAAAAATCTTTAGTACAACTCACTAAAAACACTATGCCTACTATTAATAATAATAATTTTCTCATGTTTAAAAGGTTAATTGTAAAGTAAATGAATAAGTCCTCTGCGGAGGATATAACGAATACGCGTAAGATGGATCTACATTTATATTAGCCTTCTTCCACAGTATTCCAAGATCACGAGCGTTAAGCATTACACTCAGTGATTCCATTCCCAAACGCTGGTTAAACTTTGTATCTCGGAGCCTATATCCTATATTTATATCATGTAGGCGGATATGTGAGGCGGATTGGTAATGTATCTGAGAGCTCTGATAGATCAAATCGCGGTTAGCAATGATAGAAGAAGGTAACGATGGCACTGATGTTTTCATCTCATCACCGGCCTGTTGCCAACGTTCTTGAAACTCCTGATGACCTTTAGCATTATTCAAGAGATCTTGATAGTTCAGCGAACTTTTCTTAAATACATGACCTGCGCTCATAAGGATATTGAAGCTCAACTGAAAAGCTTTATAAGTTAGGGTATTGCGCATTGAACCGCTATAAGGAGCTACTGAAACTCCTACACGTATTAGATCATCAGGTGTTAAGCTGTTCAGATATCCTGTATAATCTTTATTTAATACACCATCTTTACCTACTACTAGTGGTGAGCCGTCATCTGATGAGAGACCCTGCCAGGGTAATGCATAAAGCTGATCAAGAGATTCCCCAACGACAGCATTCGTATTTACTCCTAAAAAATTTGTAATAATTGGTTTACTCTCTAGCATATAATCTGTTACTTTATTTTTTGTGTAATTAAAGATCCAATCGGTCTGCCATCCCACCTTTCCCTGCGTATTAATTGTTTTCAAATCTAGGTCAACACCTCTAGTATTTATGGATGCATAATTGAGCCTATTGGTCATATTATACACCACTCCATTCTTATATATTCCAGTTGATCCAGCAACAATGTTATTCCCTATAAGATCACTTGCTATCTTTCTATACCATTCTACACTTCCAGATACTCTGCCCCTGAAAATGCTAAAATCTACAGCAGCATTCAAATTCGAAACCTTCTCCCAACGTAATAAGGGGTTGCCTATATTTTGAAGTTTACCGCTATGCTGCTGGGTATATGTATCTACCATGTAGCTTACAATAGGATAAACACTCTCCCTTTGGTTTACATTACCATTATACCCATAACTTAATCGAAAGCGTAAACGGTCCATCCATTTAGCGTTAAAAAATTCCTCCTCACTTACAAGCCAAGCACTACCAAGAGACCAAAGTGGAACACCCCGTTGATTAGCTTTTACCCCAAACAGATTCGATCCATCCCATCTGGTACTGGCAGAAAGCGTATATTTCTGAGTATAACTATAAGAAACATTGCTATAATAGGACAGAAAACGGTCTGTTACATCACTGAAGTTGCTTCCAGCTTGAGGTACACGCTGGCTGTTACGAGGACGCGCAGGATAAAGTTTGCTATAATCAAAGAGCGTGGTTCCGGTTATCGTATATTTATCGTAACCATATACTCTATATCCTGGTGTAGATTGCTGATTTACTTGTCTTATTTCTGCTCCTGCAATTCCATTAAGAGTATGGTTACCCCATTCCCTATTATAATCCGCTTGAATTCGTCCCTGATGCCAATGGCTACTGCCCACTGACCCCTCACGTATACCTCCGAGAGGTATTATCCTACTCATATCATTTTGGGTAAATGTATTAACCAAATCTCTAACAAAATATGAATCCGGACTATAGTAGTTTTCCCTTTCGCTTACACTTGTCTGATATTGATATTTAAAACCTAGGCGTAAACCTTGTAATATTTTTAGATTAGCTCCTGTATGTATACGTATTGTATTGCTTCCCCCTGAAATATCATTAATACCTATTTCATCTAAAGGACGAAAACTCCAATCAAGTAATCCCAGTTCCGGTGCACTTTCTATATATGCACTTCTATATTTTCTGGGAACAGCAAGTGCAGTACCATTTTCATCCTTTAGCCTTAGATACGGATATGGAAACTGTGAAGAATAGCTTTCCATAGGAACAATATCGCTTATTCCTAAACCATTACTAGAGGTTCCGTCCTTTGTATAGTTAACCGATGCATGTAATTCTAGCCACTTAGATGGCTGATAAGTATCATTCAAACTCAAGGTCAACCGAGAATACCCATTAGCTCGTATATGAGATCGGTTATCGTCATAGCCCGACGAAAAGTAATAGGTGTGCCCAGTGGAACCTCCACTTATGTTTACCTGCATCTGCCGGTTCAATCCCAATTGATACAGATTATCAAGAGCCTCTTTACGTATATCCTGCTTTTGAAGGATATCGAGCTTCTGCTGAAGATCTTCGGAACTAAGCTTACCATCCCGATGCTGAATAAGGAGCTCCACACCAGGGCTTAGCAGAGTCCAATTATTCTCAACCATCATCTTTTTATCAAAGCGGAATTTCTCTACCTCAAGCGTACTTTCAGCATTTAGAAAATCTGGATTATAGAAAAGATCAGGTCGCACTGTACCAAGCACACTCCCTAAAGCGTTAATGCTAAGTTTCTTATCCGCTTTACCTCTCTTAGTGCGGATTACAATCACTCCATTGCCCGCTCGTGCCCCCCATATAGAGGCTGCAGCTGCGTCTTTTAGTATTGTAATATCCTCCACATCATTCGGATTGATACTCGATATATCGCCATCAAAAGGAAATTCATCGACAATAATTAGAGGATTGGAATTCGACTGTATAGTTGCTAGTCCCCTCACGCGTAGTGAGGCCTGCTTACTACCTTCTTTATTAGCTGTACCTCGTATGAAATTAATACCATTCGCTACTCCTTCGAGCCTATCCAAAATATTTATACTAGGCTCCCTTTGAAGTAACTTATTTCCAATGTGTGAAAAACTTCCCGTAGAACGTTCTTTTGGAATATTGTAATATCCCGTGCTGACTACTACTTCATCAATTTGGTGGTGTAGCTCCTGTAGCTCTATTTTAAGTGTATCTTGTGGGGATATTACTCCAAACCACTTCAGATCAGAATAACCTGGCGCACTAAAAATAAGTGTATCATTTAAATTATGATCTATTTTAAATTGACCATCCCCATTAGTATAGTGTATTGTTAATGCTTTTGAATCATGTATTTTTACTCCTTTAAGTGCCTCAGTACCTCCTTTAGCACTAACTTTTCCTTTAATTGTAATTTGCTGGCTAAACCCAGTAAGTGTCAATAACACTACTACTATTACTAATATATATCTGTACATTTTTTTTCTCATTTTTCTTGATGCATTAGTTCTTGGGTTTTATCTTTTAAAACAATCATCTCTAAAGGGATTTCCCTCAAGACAATTTCAAGACCATATCTTTTAAGGGCTCCATTGAGCTGATCGATACTTTCTATTCGTTTGATTTCTAATAGTAAATCTATCTTGTGCTTTATCCCAGTTTCATCTGTTACTGGATAAGGGTCACCTTTTTTATCCAAAACATTGGAAACTGAGGACAGCAATGCTCTCATATATTGATTTTTTAATATAATCTTACCATCAGTTACTTCAAATGATGGTCTGCCTCCTACGGTAGTAATGTCCTTATAGGTTTCTGTTTTTTGAAGTACATAGGCACGTGTAACTCTATTTTCTATTTTAACCTCTATACTCTTCTCTAGTAGCATAAAATTTCTTAAATCTGATTTCATGATTTCTAAGGCATCACGCTGAGGAATTTTTCGTGGTAGTATAAGATTATAGCAGTAAAGGTTACTGTCCATCCAATTGTGGTAAGCAACATCATCCTGATAGTCACCGCTGGAGCGTTTTAAGTTTCGGGCAGTAATAGTGTTCTTCAAAGAATCAGAACATTCAAAAACTATCCGATTTTCCTTTCTAAGTGCTAAGGGAAGATCATATAAAAAGCTTCTAGTAAGCATCATGGCAAGCGTTACATTATACATCAGTACATTATTGGCCCCTCTATCAAAAGAAATACCCCCAATATCTGCTTGTATTCTTTTCATAAATAAAGAGCGGTAAAGAAGCCGCTCTGTAGTTCCTCCATTACCACCAATCAGCATAGGCTTCTGTAAATCCACGTTTACATAATCAATCTTATTTCTGAGTTGAACTTTACCAGTCGAGGTAAGCTCTGTAAGGTTTTCACCTGTAGTATTTATACCATCTGTGATTGCAAATATCCTATCACCCATTATCCAAACCTGATGAGGAAGGCTTCGGTAAGGAAAATATTTGGATAGATCAGAGTCATCATAACCCGAGAGAAGACTTATTCCTTTAGCATTAAGAAATGTTTTGACCTTTTCTGCATTTTCATTAGAGACTGGAAGAATCTGCACATCTTTAGAATATATATGTTGCAACGAATCCAATTTGTATAAGGATTTGATGCACGGACCACACCAGGTAGCCCAAAAATCAAGAATAAGCAATTTTTTATTTCTAAAATACTTAAGTGTTATCTCTGCCGATTGACTATTTACTACCTTGATTGGCAGATCCCATAGCTGCTGAGGAATTGTATCACCTATTTTAAGTGCCTGTGGAGTATACGTTTGCTTAGGTTGGGAATAAATGGGCAAACTCAGAAAGAATAATATTAACAGCATGACTAAACCAAGAAGCATATCATGGGCAAATGGAAATTTTCCTTTGGAAAACTTTAGCAATTCTCTCTTAGATTTTATCTCATTAGCTAACTTTATACCTTGATTGCGATTTGCAAGGGAAAGCTGATGTTCATAGATTTTATTCGAAAGGTACTGACCATAGGAGTCCTGTTCATCCTGTTGTTGTTCCTTTTTCCTTTTGTCAGATTTTTTGGAAAATAAAATCCCAGAAATAATAGAAATTTTAGATTTCTTAATAGCACTCGAGCTTCTCGTTTTAGAATTTCCTTTAGAAGAATTCGTGTTATTATTATCTTTTGGGGCCCTAATAGAAAAAATGAATATCAGTATATCAGCAAGAAATTTTATTAGGTATAAATACAGTCGTGTTAAGGACATACGAAGTCCTGGCTTGTAAAAATTCTTCATTTTTCAAGTATTATAAGTAAGTAAAAGTTAACTTATTATATAAATGACAATATCTAGCAGGTATCTTATAAAGCCTGAGGTACCGCCTAATTATATAAGCATGCTAACATTAAAAAAGAAAATTGATTGCCGAATAAGTGGTTTGTATAATTGGTCAATAGCTTTTTTACTACTTGAAACAAGTAGAATTCAAACACAAACTCGGTAAATAAAGACAGAATATGTCTTAAGGAGGATCCAGAACTATTCCGGAGCTGAGATAATTAATTTGTAAAGTTGCTTTTTCATAACTCGCCTTTATTTATAAATGGAGAGTCTCAGAAGGGGATAAAAAACTATAGCATGAGCTCATATCCACCGTACAGCTAGGTTCCGACGCCTTTCAGAAACGGATTTACGATAGTAGCCCATGCGTTATAGTGTGCATAAAAATACACAAAAATATTGCATGGGCATTAAAACTACCGTCTCGTTCTGAATCAAATTGTCGGAATTTGCTGTCGAGACCTTTTTAATGTCCACTATATACTTATATATCAAATATATAAAATTTAATAATTTATACCAAATTTGGAATAACATTTTTTGTTTTTATATTCTCTTTTTGTTTAATGGCGGAACAATACATTGACAGAGAGAATCTCCTTATTATTAGAGAAAAATTATGGCAAATTGCTAATCAAAAACATATTACCTTAGAGGATATAGTTGATAGAACAGGATTTAGCTATAGTCAAGTTTATAGAATAATTAGAGGCACCAATAATATTTCTGTTTCTGGATTATTAGAGGTGTGTAGAGCATTAGAGGTTCAACCAAAAGAAATATTTTCTTTCACATTAAATATACCAAACTATTTACCAACCAGAAAAAACAGAAAATAATACTTTCAATTTCCTTAAGTTGTCGTATTTATTATTTGTTGTATATCATAAGGTTTTGTTTTAATGGCCATTGGATATTATTTAGCTGTAGGCCATATAAAGCAAAGATTTTATTAATCCTCACTCTATTATTTTAATCACAGAGCAGATTATTCTTTATATAATATAAATGTATAATAGGAAGGAGTCAATATCTTATGCAGTGCCAAGTATTTCCTTCTAAACACTAACATGCCATTCTTTATTAATCCAGGAGTCAAATTCCTTCGGAATTTCAACAGGTATAGGGCACAGCAATCTTATCCAATTAAATTAGAATAGATATAAAAATACTACTAGAGGGTAATATGAAATGTTTTTCTTTAGAAATAACTGTCGAAGGGTATTAACAGCTTTTGAACGAGCAAAATAAACAGTATTTGCAGTCGTTTGTAGTTCTTGACAAGCCTCAGTCGTAGTTTTCCCTTCTAAAACTGTAAGGCGAAAGATATCCGCTTGTTGCTTAGGTAACTTCTCTAATGCTTCTCCAAGTAAGGTTATTAGCTCAATATGAATTATCTTAGTTAAAATATCAGCATCAGGATTGGCTAAGATATTTTCTTCTTCAATTTGCTGATGAACATAACGTTCTCTAACAGCTTTTCCATGATCAAGGCAACTATTACGTACAACAATATATAGAAAACTTTTTAACTCTTCAATAGTATAAAAATCTGCACGATGCTTCCAAAGCTTAACAAAAGAATCAGAAATTATTTCTGGAATTGAGTCTTTATCACGTACTAGCTTATAGGCAAAAAAGTGAAGATTATGACTGTATAAGTCCATAAAATATGATAAAGCAGATTCCTTTCCTAACCTAAGGTTAGTCAAATTTTCTTCCGTTTTTAACATTGGTAGGATTTATAATGGTTATAATAAATATAGTGATAATCACATATTTAAGGAAATAATTTAACATTTACTCTATGCGTTAAATCATTTCCAAATCATAATTGATTAAATAATAATTTTTAAATTAAAGGGTGCACTAATACACCCATGATTTATTAAATATTATAATTATAATGATTTAAAAGCCCAGAAATAAGCAGTACCCCAAGCACCAGTTCCAGCAGGAGCGTAAGAAAGCATCATCTCACTACCATTAAGAACTAGTATATCATATTCATATACTGGAATACCACCTTCGTCAGGTGATTTTCCGCACAACATTGTAACACCCTTTGTAGTAAGTTTACCTTTAGCCCATACTGATCCGTCATCCAAGAGAACTTGCTTGTTCATTTCAAATTTGTACGTACCCTTTTCAATATCACCGTTTGATTTAACCTTGTGTAGTTCAGCGTTTGCCAGATGAAATATCATTTTAGCCCCCACACCTTCATTTGCTGCTTGCCCCTCAATATCGGTTACCTGTAAAGTCCACCAAGCAGGTGCGACATTACCTTTATATCCTCCATTCCCCCACACAGCAGGCTTATCTGTATCCCATACCCATGATTTTTCTGATCCTCCGGTCAAGTATCCCCATTCTAAAGGAACTTCAAATGTGAGCTCATCGATTTCTACTGTTAATGACTTACTTATTGTTGTACCGTCTGGATTGCGCCCAGTGAATATTATTTCATTTTGCCCTGTTGCCACCATTAAAACTGTATCAGTCATCTTTTGAGACACACCTACCCCAAAATTCCATGATGATAATACGGGGCTGTTGTTGACCAGAACAACTTTATTACTTTTTTTGCCATTAACCACTAAAGGTGTAGCACTAATATTTAAATCCTCGGCAGTAATTGATGAACCTAAGTCCAACCGTTCTTCTAGTGGATCACAACCTAGAACAAAAAGTGCGAGTAAACTAAAAAGGAAAAGTATTTTACGATTTTTCATGTTTCAAAATTTAAATTACCAACCAGTATATTCATGTGTAGGTTCGCCCCAACCCTTATTTTGTGTTAATACACCATTGGATAAGGCAATTTGAGAAGTTGGAATAGGCCAAAAGCCACCAGTAGCTTCATATCTTACTTTATATCCTCCTCCAAAACCTTTCATCTGCGTATCTATATTTTTATTTTTTATTGCAACACCTTCCTGACTTGCCAAAGCATTAGCAGCATCATGCCAACGCATTAGATCAAAATAGCGAAGGCCCTCAAAAGATAACTCCCATCGTCTCTCACGTTTAAGCGCTTGTAGGGAATAATTAATAGCAGGCAAATCAACTCTAGCACGAACTCGATTAAGATTGGTAGCTGTTTCACTTAACTCTGAATGCATCAATAATACATCAGCAAAGCGAATCAAAACTAAATCTTGCGTGTGAGCAAGTTGATAATCAGCTTGAGCTCCATCAGCAAGAATAGCATAAGATGGAATAAGAGCACCATTATCATAAGCAGTAATAGCTATATATTTTTTTTGCCAAAATCCGGTTTCCTCCATCTGGCTATCAGCTCCATATATATATCCATCTAAATCAGTATCTGCATTAATAATTGACCCTTCACGACGTATATCATTTGGTTCAGCCGCTTTCCAATCATTCCACAGCTTAGTATTTACCGGACCTGCTCCCCATCCTTGTCCAAAAGGGAACGTGTTAGCTTGACCATTATTGGAGCGTAGGCTTGAATGTAGATTTAATTGATTAGTATAACCCAAAATATAGGTATTCCCCCAATCAGCTAGAGTTCCAAATTTAACAGCAAAGACTGTCTCTTTATGCCCTTCACCTTCATATTGTAAGTTATTATTCATGGAATAAGCATAATTTGGCTTTGTAAATTTATTAGAATATGGCCAAAGATTACGGAAGTCATCCACAAGACCATGACCGCTGTTACTAATACAATCTTCCAGCCATTGTATAACCTGAGCCTTTGTTATACTTCCTCCATCACTAAGTGGTAATTCCGATTTATTATAATAGCCCGTATAAAACAAAAATACGCGAGCGATCAAGGCTTGAGCAGCCCATTTTGTAGCATGCCCTGAAACTACAGTGTTGTATGGGGTATTAGGCATTATCTCAATGGCTGTTTTAAGATCTTGAGCAATAACTGCATAAGTTTCTTCGCTTGAGGCTTTTGGTACATTGCTTACAGTTGAAGATGTTACTAGTGGTACTTCCCCAAACATTTGAGATAATTCAAAATAATACAGCGCTCGTAAGAAATGCACTTCACCCAAAGTTTGATTATACTCATTCTCAGATGTCCAACCCGTAACCTGGTTTAAAGTTTCTAACGCCGTGTTTGCACGAAAAATACCTTGATATCGTGCCGTCCAAAAAGTTAAAAATCGATCAGGCTGTGTATTCATTAAATGATCAAGACCTTGCATATCACGGTCATTTTCACCCCCTCCTCCAAACCTGTCATCTGAAGCGAGTTCTGCCATATAAAAATGGGTATTCTGTACGTTTGAGATTGCAGCATTAAGGCTATTGTATATACCAGTAAGCATAGACTGTGCGTCAGCTACTGTAACTGGGAAATTACCAGTATTTTTTTTATCAAAACTTTCCGTATCTAAGAAGTTATCGCAAGAGGTTAGGCTTGCGGCAAATAACATAAATAAAAATGCTTTTTTCATGTCTCTTTAAAATTTAAGGTTTAGACCAAACATAACTGTTCGTGGTTGTGGGTAGAAACCCAAATCAATTCCAGATACCCATGAGGCATCATATCCATATCCTATTTCTGGATCCATTCCACTGTAATTGGTAAATGTTACTAAATTCTGTACGGTCGCATAAAATCTGGCCTGTGAAAAAGGAGCTTTATTCCACAAGCGTTTGATGTCGTAACCTAAAGTAATATTTTGGATTTTCACAAAATCCCCATCTTCAATATAAATATCTGATATATTCAAGGTATTTGGGTGTGCACCATTGGTAAGTCTAGGGTATCGATTACTAGTACCCTCACCATGCCAGCGTTGGAAAATCTCTGTTGTATAATTTTGTAATGGACTATCGGCGAATGAACGGTAAGATTTTGCTATTTGGTGCCCAAAAGATCCTATGGCAGTTAAATTTAAATCAAACCCTTTATAACCAAAATTGAAATTCATTCCCCCACTAAAATCAGGATGTGGGTTACCTATAATCGTTTTATCCAAATCGGTGATTTCTCCATCTCCATTGGTATCTACGAAAATTACATCTCCGGGTTGTGATGAGGGTAATACACCATGCCCCTGTTGCCTTAGCTCGTCAATTTGCTGTTGATTCTGAAAAATACCTGCTGTTTGGAAACCATAAAAATATCCTATTGGAAAATCAACTTGTGCCCTGTACATTTCATTTGTAGACTGACTTAACACATTAGGCTCACCATGAATTATACCTTCAGAATTAGCTATTCTTAATACTTTATTTTTATTGAATGCTCCATTAATTCCTACACCATAACTAAATTCTCCTGCATTATCAGACCAATTTAATCCAAACTCTACACCTTTATTTTCTACATCTCCACCGTTGATATACGGAGCACTTGTTCCATAAATTGCTAGTACAGGAGCCTGAACCAACCAGTCTTTGGTGGTTTTCTTATACCAATCGAATACTACATTTAATTTGTTATTAACAAATCGTGAATCAAAACCAATGTTAATTTGTTCGGATGTTTCCCAAGTTATATCTGGGTTAGGTAATATATCTGGATAAGCTCCACGAATAAGTGTAGTTTTGTTATCGCCAAAATAATACCCATTTTGTTGATTAATAGCAATGGTTGCTAAATATTGAAAGGGGTTTATACTCGCATTACCATTTTGTCCCCATGATGCCCTCAATTTGAAGAAATCAATTGTGCTATTATCCTGAAGGAATGACTCATTAGAAATAATCCATCCAGCTGACGCCGATGGAAAATATCCCCAACGATTACCTCTAGCAAAATTAGATGATCCATCCGCACGTAAGGTAAAGGAAGCCATATAAGTTTCTTTAATATTATAGTTAGCACGACCAAAAAAAGATGATAATCTTCCGGCTGGCCACTGAATACCTCCTACTGCAGGAATGAAATTTTCATACCCTTGACCGTTACCTACAAATGCTTTATCCCATTGCCCTGGGAATGATGAATTTGATGTTGTTACGCTTAAATCTTCACCAAGACCACCCTTTTCTATCGATTGTCCAATCACTACATCCAGTTGATGCTCATTTATGGGTTGAAAACCATAACTAAGGGTATTTTCCAATACCCAGTTATATCCTAGGCTTTGATTTTGTGAAATATCATCTATAGGATTAGTAAGGGTAGTAGATAGCTGATATGTTGGGGTATATTGGCGATATGATGATGCACTCATACGATAGCCAAAATTGGTTCTCCATTTTAATCCTTCAATAGGCTGCACTTCTAGATAAGCGTTTGCCGAGAGACTGTGACTTTTTGAAAGATTTTGACCTCTTCTATAATACATTTCTGCGGCAGGATTTGCTGTAGCGCCATCAAATATCCAACCATCATTTACTTTATCCAATTGATCATAAAAATTTCCTTCATTATCGTAATTTGGTAATAACGGATTACCCACTAACATATTATGAACATCATTCCAATATATGTTACCAATACCTATCCCCGATCGACTGCTATAGGCATAATTTACATTTTCACCAAATTTGATTATGTCAAAATTTTCATTTTTATACAAGATATGTTCAGAGTTAATACGTGCGGTATGGCGCTGAAAATCTGGCTCGACCGGCACTCCCATTATACCTTCTCTATTAGATAATGAGTAACCAATTGAAAATTTGGATTGATCATTCCCTCCCATCATATTAAGAGATAAATTTTGTAAAAGGGCATTTTCATTACTAATTTCTTTCAACCAATTAGTTCCATTCCAGCTACCATCTTGAATTTCTTGATATTGCTTAGGAATAAGCGTAGCCCAGTCATAAGGTTCTGCCCCTTCATTGAATCTACGTTCATCCTGAATTATCATGTATTCTTTGGCAGTTAAAAGAGAAGGCAGTTTGTATGCATTTTGAAAACCTATATAATTGTCTAAATGCACTTGAGTTCGACCAGATTTACCTTGTTTTGTTGTAATAAGTACTACACCATTGGCAGCACGAGATCCATATATGGCTGCAGAAGCTGCATCTTTGAGAATATCAATACTTTCTATATCTGAAGGATTGAGCATATCAATGCTTCCACCAGGAATTCCATCTATTACATATAAAGGCGATGAGTTACCGATAGTACCTAATCCACGAATAGTAACTTTAAAACTTTCCCCAGGCATACCTGAATTCTGCGTTATCTGGACTCCTGGAGACTGACTTTGTAAACTTTCAAGAATACTAGGTGTGCTCAATTTAGTTAAATCCTCACCTTTCACTTGAATAGTAGAACCAGTTGTTAATTTCTTTTTAAGTGTTCCATAACCTACTACAACTACCTCTTCCATACTATCATTGGTTTGCACTAAGGTAATTTCTACAGTAGTTTGATTGGTGATATTCAATTCAGCATTTTCATATCCAAGGTATCGTACTTGAAGTCGTGCAGGTGAAGAATTTAATTCTATACTAAAATTACCCTGATTATCGGAAGTTACACCTATGGTAGTACCTAAAATTAAGACACTTGCACCAGCTATTGGAGTGCCTTGTTTGTCTATTATGCGTCCTTTTAATGTTCGTGTTTGATGACCGGTTTTTAAATTATTTATCTTAACATCGCTTTTTAAAGTTTTAGATCTTTTTAAGATAAGCGTGCCCTCAACTATCTCCCAATCTATTGATTTGGGCGTTAACAGTTTATCTAGTGCTTTATCCAGAGGTGCGTTTATAATATCTGCACTTAGCATTGTCTTTGACAAATCTTTGCCATTGAGTAGAAAAGGAATACCCTGCTGTTGTTGGATGGATTGCATAACTTTAATAAGCGGGGTATTTTTCGCTCTTATCGTAATGTTTTGGGCATATCCATGGAAAGCCGATACCTGAAAGCAGCATAGTAAAATGAACATTACTGTCATCTTAAACGGTAGCAGCCAAGTTGATAAAGATTTGTAAAAACCTTTACACGTAAAATTCTGAGTAATAGGTGTCATCATGTTTAGTTATCAATTTCTGGTTAATTTTTGTTTAATATTTTTGCAATTCCATAACTGCTTTTTACGGTTTTCTATATGTCTGAGTACTTGCAGAGAATAGTAATTTTGATAGTTTGTATGATAGGTACATTATTTTAAAACATATAAATGATGCTGATTAGCATGCTTCTTAATTTGGAATTTCACACCACTTCTTTCTAATAAGTTCAACACTTCACTCAGTTTTTTATTGCGGGCTATTTCCCCATAGAAGTGCATATCATCGCGGTTTTTAAGATCATGGATCTCAATATCATACCATCGGCTTATGTTACTTAGCACTTCAGCGAGTTCTGTTTCATTAAAGAGAAATTTATCTTTAGTCCAAGCTATATAGGTTGCTGCATCTACAACTTTCTTGTGAATAATTCCCGAAATATTACTCGCCTGTTCATTGGGTTTTAATTTTATTTGCATTTTTCCACTAGAAACTGTAACCCCACCTTCCATAAGAGTGCAAATTGTTGATTCTTCGTCCGGATAAGCACGAATATTAAATTGAGTACCCGTAACATTGACCATCTGTTGATTAGTCTGTAAAATGAATGGAACTTTTTTTCCTCCTTGAAACTTTTTTGCTATATCAAAATATCCCTCACCTGATAGATGTACCTGACGAGAATTTGTAGGAAATGCCAATGGATAAGATAATGTAGACATTGCATTAAGTATTACTCGGCTTCCATCAGGTAAAATCACATTGTATGTACTGCCTTTTGGAACATGGATTGTAGCATTCAGTTTGGTGAGTTCTTTTTCATCAAGAGAAGTAATTTTTGTGCCATCAGTATAATTGATTTCTTGTCCAATCTTGACACCTAGTTTATCATTTCGAAGTATAACCTTCTGGCCATTTGATAATATTAAAGTGGTTTTATTAATAGCCGGAGCTAAATCTAATTCACTTATCGTAAGGTTATATTCTTTAGTAGTGTCTTGATACACAAAAAATACACCTAGGAATACAAAAATTACAGCTGCTATGCTTATGGCAAATCGTAGGCTTCGAATAGAAAAACGATTTTGAAAAATATCATTTTTTGATGTATAATTTTCAGGATGCTGTATTCGCAATAAAGTTTGATTTTTAATTTGTTGAAGAGTCTGTTCATCCAACAATTGTCGAGCAGTTAACCATTCCTCATATTCTTTAATTATAGTATCACCCTGCAACAAATCTTCAACAAATTCTTTAAGGATAGGATCGAGTTGCATAAATTTTTCTAACCGCTCCTGATCAGCTGGAATAATCGATCCATCAATATACTTTTTTAGCAAAACTGCTAATTCCGAAGATGTTGACATATTGTTTATAATGGTTATACTGTATAAACGATAATTATAAAATAACCTTAGCAGAAAAATAATTTTTTTGGATTCACTTATTGAATGTGGGATATATTATACTGGTAAATAGTATAATTTAATACTATCATTATCTGGACATATGCCTCAATAATCTCTCGAATTTATTTTTCTTATTGACCCTCACCAACCTATAAAATAACAACAAAAACGATTTCTGTACTATTGAGTGAATTCTATGATTTTTTTTGTATAAAACAGAGGCTAAAGGTTCCCCAAAAAAAAATACATTTTTAACAATCTTAAAATTGGGACTTCAAAGACGATATAATCAAAAGATATGCATGATATTTTCACCGCTAAATATCATTAAATTAATTGTGGGATATGATGAGATTTAAAGGATGAATGGCATATGAAGACAAAAACTACACTGAGAATTTCTTAGACTGTAACTGATTTTTTCTTCGCTTACTTTGTAATTGTGAACTACCCATTTGCTAAAGACAAATGGGCTTCGGGCTTCACAGACTTGTGCTTTGTTGCCAAAGTCTTATTTGAGTCTCCGCTTTTCTCTTAAATATTACTTCTAATTCAGATTTTGAAATTGAAGTGTTTGAATCTGATTTAGAACACATCCATTTTCTTATTCGTTATATCCCTCGTGTTTCAATTACTTCTATTGTTCGCAAGTTAAAACAAGAATCTACTTATTACATTTGGCGTTCACCACACAGGTCATTCTTATTTAAACATTTTTGGAAAGAACATACTTTCTGCTCTGATGGTTATTTTGTTTGTTCAATAGGTGAAGCATCTCCTGATACTATTCGTGAGTATATTCTCAATCAGGGTTAGTCGCTTACATCCCACAGGCTAAAGACCTGTGGGGTTTACGCTCCGTTTTATAAAACCTTGAATCTTCGAAAATTAATGATAAAAAACAGGAACTTATAAATACTAACGAGTTATATGAAGTAACCGTATATTTAGTCGAAGATTTACTTAAAATAAGTATATCAGAAATAGAATTCACTTTCAAAAATAGTTAATTAATTTATTTTTTGTTGAACTATATCTTCTGCTTTGCAGAATTTGAAATCTACAGCTATAATATAGAGCCTCAAGTCAGTAGCTCGATTGTTCTGAACATGGTATTGTTAAATATTCTGCATTCCAAATTACCATTTTGAGGCATTTGAATTTTCCATTAACAGCAGGTAACATAAAATTATCATTGGAAAATAATTAATAAAAAATATACTAATTCACTCTATCCTTACAAAATTGAGATCGTATAATTTAAATCCTTGCTGATTAATTACAAATTTTCATTCTGCTTTTCTGATTCGCCTACAATATTTCTTATAACACCAAGATTGCTGTTTTTCTTTTTCATTTTAAGGTTTAAAAACTCCACCATTACAGAAAAACCCATTGCAAAATATATGTAACCTTTAGATATATGTTGATCGAAACCTTCTGCTAATAAAGAAACTCCTATAAGCAATAAAAAAGATAATGCTAGCATCTTCACTGTAGGATGTTCGTTTACAAATTTTGATACAGTAGAGGCCGAAATCATCATTACACCAACTGCGATTATAACTGCTGCAATCATAACTTCTATTTGGTCAGCCATTCCAACAGCAGTGATTACAGAATCTAAAGAAAATACAATGTCTAATATTAAAATTTGAATAATTGTACTTACAAAAGAATGAACTTTAACTTTTCCTTCTTCTTCAACCACACCTTCAATCTTGTGATGGATTTCTACAGTAGATTTATAAATTAAAAACAAGCCTCCAATAAGTAAAATCAGATCACGACCAGAAATAGCTAATTTATCCATCCACTCTAAATCATTAACTCCGATGAATTCCCCTATATTAAATAGTGGAGACGTTAAACCCATTACCCAACTTAATGAAAACAAAAGCAACACACGTGTAAACATAGCTAAAAACAGACCTAATTGCTGAGCTTTCTTTTGTTGATGTGCAGGTAGTTTTCCTGCTAAAATAGAAATGAAAACAATATTATCTATACCTAAAACAATTTCTAGCATTGTTAAAGTTAATAAAGCAATTAATGCGTCTGGTTGTAAGAAAACACTAAAATCCATAAAATTATTATCTGAAGAAGTTCTATTTATTTCACTAAGTTAATTAAAACTAAAATATATTTTTAATATAATTACTATTACCCTCTTGTATAGTAGTAAAAGTGCAACACTTTGCGCTAGGTTGAACGGTGATCATAATTATAATATTTTATTTACTTTCTTTAAATCTGTCAACTGAAAAAATCTTATAATGAACAAGACAATTGCAATGTTGTTTTCAAAAATAAAAACAGTTCGAATAAGAAGTGGTAGATGAACAAAATTTATTTTACTAGCAACCAATTGCTTCTGCAACCGAAAAATAATATCAAAACACACCAATGATTCAAAAACAGATGTAAATGGAAGTTTAACTTAGATATTCCAGTAAGCACCTATTGGCTCAAAGTAGAAATGCGAGGGTGTAAACCGAACTGTGTCTAAAAATAAGTATTTATTTATTGACGACAGTTCAATTTACACCCTACAGAGTTCCGTTTACACCCTCTAATTATTGTAAGCAATCATAAAAGTCAATAACTTTAACTATTATGATTGCTTAATCTAATGATATTTATCTATGATATGCTATCATTAATTGAATCCCAAAGATCAAGTCTTTTTTTAAGTGCTTGTTTTGAAACTATTTGGATTTCTTCCCATTTTTGAGCATCATCTTGTGCTAACTCTTCAATCATTTTCAATGCCAATGGTCCATGTTCATCACCATCCAATTCTATATGTCTTTGGAAATAGTAAATAAACTTCGCTAAATCAGATTCGGGGAAGTTTATTTGAATTTCCTTTAATATAGATGAGAACATATGAGGGATCAAGTCTTCTCTTCCAAAAGTAAAGGCAGCTGCTATTTTGTGAGGCTCTTTTGTTTCAATTATTTGGAAGGTGAACTTTAGAAACTCTTTAATCCTAATATCTATATCTAAATTTTCAATACTTTGGAATATATCATTTGATTTTTTAACATTAGTCAAAAAATCCTTAATATAGCTTGTATTAGATCCCATAGATTCCATAGAATCCATGTACATTTCAAAATGGCTTAATCTTCTGCCATCTATAAATGTATCTGATTCCTCTGCCAAAACAATCTCATTAATCAAATAACGAGTGTTTGGATATTCAGATGCAAACCAAGGAATAGTGACACAAGTGAGTTCAATTTGTAATGCTTTTAGAAGAGACATGAAATCCCAAACCGCAAAAACATGTACTTGTGTGAATTTTTGTAAATGTTCTAATGTTTTAATCTTGCTATAAAGTGGATGATTATTTAGTAAATCTTTTTCTTCCTCAATAAAAGCCTGTATGTTCTCAAATTCTTTCATTTAACAAAGTTAACCTATAGACGTCGATATTATAGATAGCTTACTAAGTAAGATAAAGATTTTTAAAGGATATGAAATATATATGACACATTAATAGGTTTATTTAATGAGTAATTCGGAATTACCGATTTCACTTGCTAATAGAAATAGCATTCTCATAAGGGAAATTACCGCTACAATTAATAGTTTTGATTCTACTGAATTGAAGCAGTTTTTTTGCTTTTAGACCAGAATATTATAAATATCCCTATTATTTGATTTTCTGGATAGAATGGTGATGTTGACCCACTATAGTCACATTTTGACGAAGATCTTCATTTAGATAAGATTTATCGGTATATGGATAAGATTTACAACAGTCAACAGGAATCTATTCAAAAAATCAGTGTTGAACACACTAGAAAGATATTAGGCGGAAAAATCGGATTGATGTTCTATGATGTAACCACACTTTATTTTGAGTCAGATTATGGCGATGGATTTAGGGAGCCCGGCTTTTCCAAAGATGGCAAACATAGTCAGCCTCAAATAGTTTTAGGTCTTCTGGTAAGTGATAATGGATACCCATTGTCTTATTCGATGTTTAACGGCACGCAATATGAAGGTCACACGATGATTCCGATTGTGGAAGATTTTATACCCCGCTTTAATCTCAAAGATTTTGTATTGGTCGCTGATTCTGGATTGATTAACAAAAGAAACATTGATTTTTTAAATAATCAGGGATATAAATACCTCATAGGAGCACGCATAAAAAATGTCAGTAAACCAGAAAGAGACTGGCTATTATCACTAACTAAAATGGAAGGCGACTTCAAGAAAATAGTAGAAAAGCAAAGCGCCTGTACTTCATAGGACGGATACAAAAGGACCACTCTCTAGCCCTTTGTAGTCCCCCCCCATGTTCCCAGCGCAGTAGTTTGATATGGGTACGGTTTCGATTCAAGAAAACAAACACTTCACCGCTGGTCGGCTGACGCTGCATCACCGAAATGATAAGGCCACAAAGTCCATCAAATCATTTCCGCATGTCGCAATGCCAATCGTAAAGATAAAAACGATGAGATCCTAATGATAACATGCTGCTAAAATCGGATACGTTGAGATATCAGGGAAAGATCATCTGATACTTTAAGTCTGATGCCCGAGGGATAAATAATCTCTACCTCATTATTCTTTAAGGTAGGTGCCGAAGTCATTTCAATAAAGCCTCTACTGTCAGACTCTTGTTCACTGACTTTGGAAACCCAGTATCCTAAGGTCACCACATTAATACAATGCAGTTTGCAAAAAGCTTTTTGCGTTAGACCGCTCGTTTACCAATCAACAACCAGCGACAGCATTCTTTCTCTTTTTTCATGTGAACTCATGAAGCAAAGTTCAAAAATATAACCCGCTTATGAAATATGTATTTGGTCGGCCGAATACTTTCACACCGTAACAACTGTATAACCTGAGTAGTTATCATTAATCAAAAGTTAATAATTACTTAATATAATGTTTGTTTGAAGAAAGTACTTTTGAGCAAACAACAAACTATGAAATTCAAATTATTATTAGCTGCAAGTATGTTAAGTCTGGGTGTTGTACATGCTCAGGATTTTGTAAAAGGTATTGTTTATGAGGATACCAACAAGAATGGCAAAAAGGAGAAGACCGAAACAGGCCTAATAAATGTATCTGTAAGTAATGGAATAGATGTGGTATTAACGAATGAACGGGGAGAGTATAAATTGCCTGTTGGTAAAGACAATATTATTTTTGTAATAAAGCCTACGAATTATTCTTTCCCTTTAAATGACAAAAATCTTCCTGAGTTTTACTACATACATAAACCAAATGGTTCTCCTAAATTAAAATATTCAACGGTTAGTCCTACTGGAGAGATTCCAAAATCATTGGATTTTCCATTATATGCACAACAAGAAGATATAAAGTTTAAAGCCTTAATATTTGGTGATCCGCAAGCGTATAATATGGATGAAATTGCTTATTTCAAAAAAGGAATAATAGAGGATATCAATGCAGATGGTACTATCAAGTTTGGCATTAGCTTAGGTGATTTAGTAGGTGATGATTTAGAACTGCATAAACCTTATCAGGACGCAATTCAACATATTGGAAAACCTTGGTATAATGTAATGGGTAATCATGACATGAATTATGATGTTGAAGTGGATTCATTATCTGATGAGACATTTGAATATAACTTTGGACCTAATAACTATGCGTTTCATTATGGGAATGCATATTTTATTGTGTTAGATAATATTTTATATCCGAATCCAAACACAGGAAAGGGATATTTAGGTGGATTTAGAAAAGATCAATTGGATTTCGTGGAAAACAGTTTAAAATACGTGCCAAAAGACAAATTAATAATATTAAATTATCACATTCCGTTAGGAAATATAAATTCAGATTCGTTTAGACATAGTGATAGAGATAGATTGTTCAAGATTTTAGCCCCATTTAAACATACTCTTTCAATGTCTGCACATACCCACTGGCAGGAACAAATTTTCTATGGTCTGCAAGACGGATGGAAACAACAAGGTGTTCATCATGAATATAATGTGGGTACGACCTCAGGAGACTGGTATTCAGGAACTCGCAATGAGTATGGCATTCCGAGTTCTACAATGCGAGATGGTACGCCTAAAGGCTATGCCATTCTAACTATAGATAACAATTCGTATTCATTTGAATATAAAGTTGCTGGTAAACCAAAAAATTATCAAATGAATATTATTGTTCCTAGTGTATTGAGTGAAAAATACGCTCGTCTTTATAAAATTTCAGTCAATTTTTTTATGGGTAAGAAAGGTGATAAGGTGCAATACAGATTCGGCAATGATCAATGGCAAAATATGACGTATGTAGAACAACCTGATCCAGCGTATCAATATGAATTATTAAAATTTGATACCGCAGAAAAATTTATAGATGGAAGACGTCCATCAAATGCTGTGAATTCAACCCATTTATGGGAAGCTAAATTTCCCAATAAGTTGCCAGTAGGAAAGCATGATTTGCAGGTGAAAGCTATCGATATGTATGGTAAATTACACACGCAAACAGTGGCTATCGAAATTGTAAAATAATTAGCAATTCAATTACAGACTTAAGAGGATGGGGATTAACTCATCCTTTTTAGTTTTATGTTCCCAAGGGAACTTATAACTCACTGTGTATGTAAGTCAAAAAATATAGCTCCGCCGAAGGGGTTAATTCTATCAACAAATTTAAGGCGCAGCCGTTGTATTGTCAAGCCTATACTACCAAGGATTACGAATTGGCTTAGCCCATTTATTGTTTATATTTTGTAGTGCTAGATAAATTAATTTTAAAAAGGATAGATCCGAAGTAATTCTCCCTGTTTTAGTAATTACTCTAATTTGACCATGGATCGTTTTAATTGCATTAACGGTTTAAATAGCTTCTTATTTACAAATTATACTCAAAGTAGGTAGATAAATTAGACCAATTATCAACCCACCACTTACCGCTAATAGAACCCTGTTACCCATTTTCCTCAAATTCTATAAGCTCTTGATAACTCTATTCCTAAAGTATTACTGCTTCTATGGCTTCGAGAAAAATTTTAAACCATATAATCGACCAGTATATTTTACACTACGCGCTATTTTAGATCACATTGCACCCAGACCCAAAATTTAACTCCTTAATCTTCTGATAAGTGTACGCCTAATAATTATTTTATACCGTCGTAATAAAGCAGAAGTATTTTACACAGCAAGTCTGTGAATACTCCACCTACCCTTAACCTTGAAGTGCTTGCAATCAAGGAAAATAAATGGATAAAGCGTCTCAAATGGCCTATTTCGTTACTCAATCATCGCAGGAATGACATTATCAGAGATAAATGACCGCTATAGCTGCCATTTCCATAGCATACATCTCTCTAATATAGATCTTGATATTACGTGTACTCATACCTTGAGCATACATATAGATAACATTATCTGCCACTTCCTGGTTAATAATATGTTGACCTTTTGTTACTGTTTTGGCTCGAAACTATTATTACAATTTCGACCACTTTCAAGCTCAAAACTTCCCGATTGTAAACTTCTAACAGTTATATTAGTTTTACCATTCTTACGAGTAAACTTACCTGAAGCCTTTTTCTTAAAAAAGATGGTTTTCTAACTCATCTTCTAACATTGATTCTAATAAATGCGTTAACATAGCGCCCCATTTGTCTCCCCATCTATTTGCTTTGGTAAAAGCCTTTTCAACGTTTCCTTTGAATCTATCAAAATAAAATTTCTCGCCATTGATTATACTGTGTTTAGAAATAAGTCTTTATCGCTAGACACAATTTCGTCTTCCCCATCCAATTATACAACAACGTTAATCTTATAAACACCCTTCGAATTGATAATATTATATTAATATCCATTTAATATCTTATTGATTTCCTATTTCTATTCTTGCATCAACAAAAGCACATTAAATTAATCTATAATTCTATGAATCACTACCTATTAAAGGCCTGCTTTATCAGCACCTTAATAAGTTTTGCAAGTTGTAAAAATGAAAGTTCTCTTTCTTCATCTACAGAGTATGATCCCACAAAGGATGTTGTTTTAACATCTTTTTACCCACTGGAGGGAGGAGCAAGAGACAAAATTCTTTTAGATGGCGAAAACTTTGGGACAAACCCCTCAAAAATTAAAGTCTATTTTAATAAAACACAAGCTAAAGTTATATCAAGTAGTGGAGAGCGCATATATGCACTAGTGCCAAGATTGCCAGGGGAAAATCCTACCATATCTGTTGTAGTAGGAGCCGATTCTGTAGTTTATAAAAATAATTTTACTTATCGCACTCAAGCATTAGTAAGTACCGTTACTGGTAACGGAGTGAAAACTTTTACCCCGGGCACATTGTCAGAAGCTACTGTGTATGGCAAATATTTAGAATTAGATCGCGAAGGTAACATCTTCATGTCGTGGCGTGATGGTAACACAGCAGGAAGTTCTACAGCCACTTTTGGAGTTGCGCGAATCAATGAGTCCCAGAATATTGTCACTCCGCTAATTCAAGCTACCGCTGATACACGTGTTTTGTATGCAAATGGGCTTACAGTTGACCGCTCAACAGGCATTCTTACTGCAGCGCACGAGTCAGTTCAAGAGGTGATGTTTACCTTTGACCCAAAGGAAGCTTGGTACCCTCGCCAACGTAACATGAAATATTCTACCAGTGACTATGCTTCGATTGTAGTAGGTGATAGATATAAAAATTTTATCACATTTTCACCTTGGGATGGAAATTTATATACAAGATATAGAGATGGTAAAGTTGCTCGTATCAATCCTCAAACACTGGAAGCCAAAATTATCCATCAAGGCCCCTATGGTTCGCAATACGGTCAAGCTATTAATCCCGCCAAACCTTGGGAATTATATATCACTCTGCACTCAAATGCTAGTCCAGTAGAATTCAGACAGGGCATAATGGTGTTAGACCTTAGAGATCCTAATGGAACAGGCGGATTTAAAAGATTAAATGCTCCGGGCGGATCAGCCTTTAAAGATGGTCCTATTGAGGACGCATTGTTCAATTATCCAAAAGATATAAAGTTTGATAACGATGGAAATATGTTTGTTGCTGATTATGGCAACCACTGTATTCGTATGGTCTCTCCCGAAGGTGTAGTAACTACAGTGGCCGGACAACCAGGTAAATCTGGCTACAAAGACGGAGGACCAACTGAATCTTTGTTTAATGAACCTTGGGGAGTCGCTGTAAATGAACTTGGACACATATACATTGCTGATTGGTCCAATGCTAGAATCCGAAAATTAGTTATAGAATAATCAACCTCTTATTATTAAAATGAAAATTTCTCAATTTATAGTCTTGTTGTTAATCATCGTATACACGATACCCACATTTGCTCAGCAAGGAAAAGAATTATCCATAGCAGGAACTATTGTAGACATAAACAAGAATCCATTGCCTAATGTATCAATCTACGTAAAAGATAAACCATCCATAGGATCCTCTACAGATGATAAAGGAAGATTCAATCTAAAAGTACTTTACGGAGACAAAATAGTATTTAGCTATGTAGGTTACGAAACAGTAGAACACTTAAGTATTAATGATAAAGATGATTTGTTGATTACTCTAATTCAAGACAATTCATCAATTGATGAAGTCGTTGTTGTAGGCTTAGGGAATGTTCAAAGAAAAATAAGTTCAGTAGGTGCAATTTCTACAGTAGATCCAAAAGACTTGCAATCACCTGCACCATCTATAACAAATCTATTAGGAGGACGTGCAGCTGGTGTTATCTCCATGCAAGCAAGCGGGGAACCTGGCAAAAATATCGCTGAATTTTGGGTACGTGGCATTGGCACTTTCGGTGCTAATAATAGCGCATTAGTATTAATTGATGGTTTAGAGGGGAATTTAAATACAATTGATCCTGCAGACATCGAAAGTTTCTCCATTTTGAAAGACGCATCTGCAACAGCTGTATACGGTGTTCGCGGTGCTAACGGGGTTGTTTTAGTAACAACTAAAAGAGGTTTGGTAGATCGTATCCAATTAACTGCTAGAGTGAATACTACATTATCCACTCTAAATAGGTTACCCAAATATGTAGATGCTTATAATTATGCATTGTTAGCAAACGAGGCTAGTGTAATTAGAGGAAATACTCCAATTTACAACCAAGTGGAGTTGGGGATTATAAAAGATGGATTAGATCCTGATTTATATCCGAATGTAAATTGGCAGGATGAAATATTAAATAAAAACTTTTGGTCTAATAGCTACTATGTAAGTGGTAGAGGTGGCAGTGAGGTCGCACGTTATTTTTTAAGTTTGGGAGGAAAAAATCAAACTGCTGCTTATAAAGTAGATAAGAATTCTCCTTATAGTTCAAATGTTGGGTTCAATTCATACAGTTACCGAATTAATTTGGACGTTAATCTTACCAAATCGACAAAAGTTTTCTTAGGTTCAGATGGCTTTTTATCAATCTTGACACAACCAGGGATTGCCAATACGGATTATATCTGGGGAGCACAGTCTAGCTTAACACCTTTGACTATACCTACTCAATTTACCAATGGATTATTACCTGGGCGAGGTAAATCAGATCAATCCTCTCCGTATGTAATGATCAATAGAACAGGCAAAGCTGCTGATGAAGAATATAGAGGTAAAACCACACTATCGTTAAACCAAGATCTATCGTCAGTATTAGATGGTTTGAAATTTCGAGTTCAAGGAGCCTATGACATTTATAGTTACTTTAATGAGCGTCGACGGGTACAACCTGCATTATATAATGGTATTGGTAGAGCAGCGGATGGCTCATTAATCACCATTCTTACTGTACCTGAGGAAAAGGCTAGTTATAAAAAAGAAACAAGACAATTCCGAAAATATTTCTTAGAAACAGTAATTAATTATGATAAGGTGTTTAATAATGATCACCGAACATCCGCATTAATATACTATTATTTAAGTGACTCAAAAGATACGAAAGACGCCATATCAAATCTTGAATCTATTCCTTTACGCTACCAAGGTGTGTCAAGTCGTGTCACTTATGGGTATAAAGATACTTATTTATTAGATGCAAACTTTGGATACACAGGATCTGAAAACTTTCAACCAGGGCGTCAATACGGATTTTTCCCATCAGTAGCATTAGGCTGGGTACCATCAAGTTATAGATTTGTGCAGGAGTCCGCACCATGGTTAAATTATTTCAAAATAAGAGCATCATATGGATCTGTTGGTAATGACCGTATTTCCAACACAAGATTCCCTTACTTGACAAAAGTAAACCAGGGAACCACGCAATTGAATTCTGATAATGATCTTTGGGGAATAGGAGGAGTAGAGACAATAGGCGAAACACGTATAGGCGCTGACAATTTGGCTTGGGAACGAGCAATTAAATCAAACATTGGTTTTGAAGGAAAAATATTCAACAATAAATTAGATTTTGTATTTGACATTTTCAAAGATGAACGTAATGGAATATTTCAACAACGCGTGCAAGTGCCTGACTATGTAGGAGTTCTAAACAACCCATTTGCAAATGTTGGACGTATGCAAAGTTCAGGGATGGATGGAAATATATCATATAAAGGAAATATAACAAAGGATATAAATTTCACCTTACGCGGTAACTTTACTTACGCTAAAAATATGGTTAAGAATTGGGAGCAAGCTTACCTAGAATACCCCTACTTAGAGTACAATAATTTTCCGCACAAATCAATCCGCGGCTTGCAAGCCTTAGGTTTATTCAAAGACCAAGATGATATTAATTATAGCCCTCAGCAAACATTTGGAGCTGTAATGCCTGGTGATATCAAATACAAAGATATCAATGGAGATGGAATCATTGACAATTTAGATAAAGTACCCTTAGCACAAAATGATGAAATTCCATTGATTATGTATGGATTTGGAGGTCAAGTAAGTTACAAAAAGATTTCTTTAGGCGTTCTATTTAAAGGAACGGGAAGTAGTCCATTCTTTTATGGAGGAATTGGATATAGACCATTTTATGAAGGAGCAATAGGTAACGTCTTAGATATCGTTGCGGACCCGTCGAATCGTTGGATTCCGAAGGAATACGCTATATTAAATGGTATTGACCCTAACCTATCAGAGAATCCTAATGCGAAATTTCCTCGTTTATCCTATGGAGGGAGCACAAACAATAATCAGACATCAACATTTTGGCAAAGTGATGCAAAGTATATACGACTACAAGAAGTAACAATAAATTACAACTTAAATCCTTCTTTCTTGAGAAAAGCAGGCATAAAGTCTATGGACCTACAGTTTGTTGGTAACAACTTATATACTTGGGATACTGTAAAAATATTTGACCCAGAACAAGCAAGATTCAATGGCCGTAAATACCCAATACCTTCCACGTATTCGGTTCAATTATATATTAATTTTTAAGTGAGAAAGAACAAATCAAGTAAATGAAAAATTCAGTTTTAAAAAGAATAGTGGGAGTATCAGTATTCATAATTGCTTTATCTACCACATCGTGTAAAGATTATTTAAAAATAGATAGTTATTTTGATGATGAATTTAAGATAGACTCTGCATTCAGCAGCACACGAAATATGGAAGCATATATGTGGGGCGCCGCAGCTATGTTTAAAGATGAATCACAAACTATCCGCAACAATTTCACGCCAGGCCCTATGGCTACTGACGAAGGCTTTAATGGCTTAACAAACGCAAATGGTACTGGAAACATATACCACGGGATGGATTTTGCAACAGGACGTATCACACCAGATTTTTATGGGGAAGGTGCTACCAACTTAAATCAATGGGGAAATTATTACAAAATAATTAGAAAGTGTAATATGATTTTGCAAAATTTAGATGTGCCCGAAGACTTGAACAATGCAAATAGGGCAAGAATTGAAGGCTACACTAAATTTATTAGAGCATATGCATATTATTATCTTTTGTTAGATTATGGTCCTCCGATCTTATTAGGAGATGAATTGGTTAACACTAATGAGGAGTTAGCATATTACGACAGAGAACGCGCTACGTTTGATGAAGCGATGGAATACATCTGTAATGAATTTGAATCAGCCGCATTATTAATGCCTGATGAAGTAGGAATTTTAGATTTTGGTAAGCCTACACGTGGCGCGGCGTATGCTTTAATTGCTAGGTTGAGATTAATACATGCAAGTCCATTATATAACGGAGGCGCAGTTGCAAATTCGTATTTTGGATCATGGATACGTAAATCAGATGGAGTACATTATGTTTCCCAAAAGATTGATGAAAAGAGATGGGCTATTGCCGCTGCTGCTGCTAAACGGGTAATGGACATGGGCAAGTACCGACTATACACGGTACAGGCAGATGATCAAACAGCCAAGTTGCCACAAGGCATAACATCAGACCCTAACTTTTACAACACATTTCCAAATGGCGCTGGAGGGATAGATGCTTTCCGTTCCTACTCAGACATTTTTACTGGAGAGGCTTACCCAGCGATAAATCCCGAGTTTATATGGGCTAGAAACACGCAATACTTAAATACTACTATTAATCAAGGTGCGTTTCCTCCTTCTTTGGGCGGATGGGGTAGATTTTGTATAACACAGAAGGTGGTTGACGCCTACCTAATGGACGATGGTCGTACTAAGGAAGAGGCTTCTTCTGACGGGTATTATTCTGAAAAAGGTTTTACTACACAAGCTAAACGTTTTTCAGGATATCCATTAAATTCAGGCATCTATAATATGTATGCTAATCGAGAAATGCGCTTTTATGCTTCCGTGGGCTTTAATGGTGCTGTTTGGCAAAATTTAAGTGTAGTTTCGAAAACAAATCATACCGCAGACTACTTCTTCCAGGGCGCTGATGGTCGTGGAGGCGTTACCGCTTCCTCTCCTAATTATCCTATTACAGGTTATGTAATTAAAAAATACAACCATCCTATGGATGCTTTAACTGGAACAGGAGCTCGTAGAATTGATAAGGCTTATTCAATAATTCGCTATGCAGAAATTTTATTAATTTACGCAGAAGCATTAAATAATCTAAAAGCAAGCCATACTGTGACCATAGGCAACCAAGACTATGTCATATATCGGGATGAAGAAGAGATAAAAAAATCATTTAATCAAGTTCGTTATCGAGCAGGTCTCCCAGGACTTTCACACGCTCAATTAAATAATGCGGATTTAGTGCAGAAACTAATCGAAAGAGAAAGAATGGTAGAACTCTTATGGGAAAATCTTCGTTATTATGATGTCAGAAGATGGGGCATTTATGAAGAGACAGAAAGGGAGCCTATGAGCGGCATGAATCCTGATGGAGCTACCGCAGAAACTTACTATCGTCGGGTAATTCCTGGTTCGTCATCCTTCTTAAAGCGAGAAGTAAGTAAAAGATTAGTATGGCTTCCTATTCCAAGAGCAGAATTACGAAGATTGCCTTCGGTATCACAAAACCCTGGTTACTAAATGTTAAACTGTAATAAAAATAATATGAAAAGTAGACTTATAGCATTATTTATCTTACAATATTTTTTAATTTCATGTAATGATAATGATGTCTTTGAACAGGAAATGTATAAAAATGTTGTTGCCTTAATAAGTAGTTCATATCATAATAATTTTGAAGAAGTTGTTCCTTTAAATGATGAAGAAGTGACTGGATATATCACAGCCTCAGTGGGCGGATCATATGCTCCAGACCGAGATCTGACTGTTAATCTTATTGAAGATAATACACTATTCGATAAATACAACTGGTCTTTATATGATGCTGACACTAAATTATATGCTAAATTATTAACAAAAGCAAGCTACAACATTCCTGAAGCTAAAATTGTTATAAAAGCAGGTGAACGTACGGGCCGTGCATTAGTTAAATTACGTCCTGATGGATTATCTCCTGATTCCACATATTTCATTAGTTTAAAAGCTTTACCTGAAGAGGGCGTAGAAATAAATCCCAATAAAAGTAATGTACTATACAAAGTAATGATTTATAATCAATTTGCCTCTCAGGCTAAAAATTCTTTCTATAGTATGACAGGATTACAAGATGGAGCAATAACAGCAGGCAGTAAAAAATTATTTCCTATTTCTAAAAATAGTGTTCGTGTTACTGCTGGTATAGAATCTTTTACTAGTAATGAGCAAAGTATAGCAAAAACATCAATGATACTGGAAGTTGGTCCAGATAATAAAGTTACTATAAAGCCTTATAAAAACCTCGTGGTGCATCAAATAGATAATGATTCTCGTTATCCTAATAAGTTTACAATCGAAGAATCTTATGGTCGAAAATTCAACGTTTTTACTTTATGTTATGATTACCAAATTGGAAATATAACCAAACGTATGCATGAGGAATTAAGAATGGAAATAACTGAGTAATTTCTTCCATAAAAAGTCCATTAGGGAGTAACAAAGAAAGTGTTACTCCCTTTATCATACAACCAAATGCTCCTGACTTCAACATGAGTTTTACCGAAAAATCTTGCTCCCGTCAGGAAATATAATCTGTTAATTACATTTTTATGATTCTAAAAGAATAGACTTCCCCATTTTTTAAAAATTTATAAAACGGAGCGTAAAACCCACAGGTCTTTAGCCTGTGGGATGTGAGCGACTAACCCTGATTGAGAATATACTGACGAATAGTATCAGGAGATGCTTCACCTATTGAACAAACAAAATAACCATCAGATCAGAAAGTATT